>JASLRF010000365.1 GCA_030744095.1 Pirellulaceae bacterium
GCTGCCGAGCTGTTCCGTGGTCAGAGAACACCTCAACAGCACGGATCCGCAGGCAACCAACACAAAGGGGTGCTGACCAATTAAGATAGAGGTTGAACTCTCGACCTCTTATCGCGCAGACAACCATCGACTCTTCGCTGAGGCACCGTGCATGGGCTGGCAACAACAGATCAGGTATTTCTTGCGCATCTGCGGCGGGGCGATGTGCCTGTTCTTTCTCTCTGACGATCTAATGGCCGAATTTTCCGCGCCCGTAACGTTGTCCGCGGGTCGAGGTGCTGACGGAATTGCGATTGGTGATGTGCTAGCCAGCGGCGGGAATGAACTGATTGTCGCCAATCGCGTGAGTTGGGACATCCTGGTCTTTCAACGTGACCAGGATCGGCCGAATTCTCTGCGCCCCGTGCAGACGATAAAGACCGCCTGGGCGCCAGCCGTCATTGCCACCGCCGACATCAATCGAGATTCACTGACGGATCTGGTGATTGCGCACTACGACGACTATCAAGGCGCCGGGAAGACGAATAGTTTCGGCGTTTGCTATCAGAACCAAAAGGGGCAGCTGGGGGCCGAAGTGGTCTATCGGCTGCCCCGCGGAAAATCGTCGCGCGCCGTCGCGGTGGGTGATATTGATTCCGATGGCTTTGCGGAAATTGTGGTCGCCAACGAGCACGCCGGCAATGAAGTGTTTGTGTGGGGTTGGAAAGAATCGTCGTCATCGTTGCAAGTCGTGGCCAATCTGGGATCGATTTACGGTTATGTCGTGTCAATTTCAGTCGGTGATGTGACGGGTGACGATCGGAACGATGTCGTGTTGTACGGGACCCAAATGTTCGTTCTTTCCCAAAGTTCGCACAACACGCTATCGCCGCCGGTGGACCATGGCCGGACCGGCGGTGAAAGTTGTGATATTGGCGACGTGAACCAGGACGGACTAAACGACGTGGTCGGCGCCACGGCATTTTCCGGAGAAATCGAGATCTGGCACCAAACGGCGGGCCACTATTTGGCTCGCCAGGAAAAACGGGCGTGCGGCGCTTACACCGAAGATGTCGCGATCGCGGACCTGAATCATGACGGCCGCCTGGATGTGGCCGTGGCGAGCCGCGACGATTCCGCGTTACTGGTGTTCTATCAACAGCGATTCGGCGGTCTTGGCGAGCCGTGCGTGCTGACAACGGCTGGTGCGAGTTGGCTGAACGAACTGGCCGTGGGCGATCTCGACGGCGATGGCCAGATGGATCTCGCCGCTTCTCACTGGGGCAGTAATCGCGCATTGAACCCAGCTGCCGGATTTGTCAACGTCTGGTACTCGTGGTCCGCTGCGCCGGTTGCGGGCGACCCCTGATTGGCAAATAATTGACAAGGGTTGGTGCCCAGACACGAAATGTCTTGGTGGAAGCAGCCGTGGTCGCGATGAACCTCAGGAGCAGCGTACGTCGATGTCGAGTGAAATGACACAAATCGACTCGACGGTTGAAGTCGTGACTCCTGAGAATATCGCATTTCACTACCAGGTGGCGGGACCGTTTCGTCGGCTGCCGGCGTTTCTGTTAGACATGCTGATCCGAGCCGCCTTTTTTGGTCTTGCCGCGATCGGTATTTTTATGGTCCTTGGTACTCTGGGCCTGACCGGCATGTGGTTGGCGATCGTCGCGATCCTCTGGTTTCTTTCCGACTGGTTTTATGGCGGCATTTGCGAAACCGTGATGAACGGGCAGACTTTCGGCAAACGGACCATGGGAATCCGTGTGTTGACCGTGGACGGTCAGCCGATCAACGGCGTCCAAGCGGTGATGCGGAATTTCTTGCGTTCTGTGGATATGATGCCCATGCTGTCCATCGAGGTGCTGGGCGTCCCGGCACCGGCCTACATTGTCCCGACGTTCATTCTGGCACTGGTGACGATGACAATGAACCGTCGCTTTCAACGACTGGGTGATATTGTCAGCGGAACGATTGTCGTGGTCGAGGAACGGCAATGGCTGACGGGTGTCGCCAAGTTGGAGGATCGGCGGGCGGCCCAGTTGGCGAACTACATTCCAGCCGATTTCGTCGTCACGCGGTCGATGGCCCGCACTCTGGCGGGTTATGTCGACCGTCGCCGTTTTTTCTCAACTGCACGTCGCCGTGAAGTGGCACGTCACGTCGCTGAACCACTTATCGAACGATTCGGATTTCCCGCGGATACCAGCTACGACCTGCTGCTGTGCGCGCTCTACTATCGGGCCTTCGTCGCCGATCGTAGCGATGATGAGTCACTGGATGATTCGAATCCATTTGGACCTGTGTCCGCTCCCGAAATGAACGTGCAGCCATTTAAATCCTCGCTTCCTTTTCAACAGTCCTGAGCTGATGGATATTGTCTCATGAAAGTCGCGGAGCTGGTTGAACAACGACGAAAGAACTGGCAAGAGCTGGAAGTGCTTTGCGACCTCGCGCAACGAAGCCGCAAGAGGAAGATGGGTGCCGCTCGCGTGACGCGGTTTGCCACACTGTATCGTGCCGCATGTGCCGATTTGGCGCTGGCCGATTCCTATCAATTGCCGCCCAATACCGTGCAATATCTCCATCGCCTGGTAGGTCGAGCGCACAACCAGCTGTATCGAAGCCGCGATTTCAACTATTCCAAGTGGTCCGACATGCTATTGGTGGAAGCGCCGCAACGAATCTTCAACGATCGGTGCGTCCAGTTGGCCTTCTGTTTGTTTTGGGGCGGCTTCATCTTGTCTGCCGTGTTGGCCTATTCCAAGGACGTCTGGCCTGACTACGCGCAGCAGATGCTAACGCAGACGAATATCGATCAAATGGAGACGATGTTTGAGGAGCCGATCAAGGGCCGAAATTCACAAGCCAGTTTTGCCATGGCTGGCTATTACATCCAACACAACACATCGATTGGGTTGAAGTGTTTCGCCGGCGGTGTATTGGTGATTCCAGGTTTATTCATCACGATGTTCAACGCCGTGTTTTTGGGTGCATCGTTTGGATACATGGCCCGGCCTGACGTCGCCGAAGGCGTCAACTTCTTTCACTTTGTCACGGCCCACGGGCCTTTTGAATTGACCGCCATCGTATTGTCGTCAGGGGCTGGATTGCGGATCGGAGTCGCCTGGCTGTACACGGGCGGTCTGACGCGCTTCGCATCGCTGCAGAAAACGGGGAGAGATGCGATCCCAATTATGGGTGCTGCCATCGTGATGTTCTTCCTGGCTGCGATGATCGAGGGATTTCTGTCACCCTCGGCCGCTCCCTATTGGTTGAAGGCGACGGTGGCAGTTCTTTCAAGCGGCATGTTGACGTTCTATTTTGTCGTGTTGGGACTACCTCGCGAGGTCTTCCGTGCAACTTGACAACACGCACATCGCCGTCAAAGAACGTAATCTGGTGGATATCTGTGACCTCAGTTTGCACGTCATGCGCCAATACTGGCGCCCCATTGTGTTG
>JASLRF010000366.1 GCA_030744095.1 Pirellulaceae bacterium
ACGGCAGCAGCAACAGCAGAGTGCAGCCTCAGGGCAGGGGGGCACGCGCTCGACGGCTCCGGCATCTGATTCCGTACCGCTTGGTGGCCGCGGGCCAGGTGACGTCGATCAAAAGAAAATCGGCACAAAGTCCGGCTGGGGCAATTTGCCTCCTAAGGCACGTCAGGAGGCGCTTCAACAGATCAGCAAGGATTTGCCAGCACATTTTCGCGACGTCATCGAAGAGTATTTAGAGCGACTGGCACAGGTGTCAGGCAGCCAAGCCAATTAGGTCAAGTGTTGGCCAGTTGAGCCTGCTTGTTTCAGCTGTCCCAAGTCGCAGAAGGATTCTGGAGGTCAAGGTTGAATACTGTCCTGATATTGTTGGGCGTCATGGCCGTAACACCCTTGGAGGTGTCCGTCACGTCAATGCGGGGTGATACTGTCACTGGACGATTGGTCGAGGTAACGTCGCAGCAACTCATCATCGAGACGGCCGGCGGGAATCGTACGCTCAAGTCCAACGAATTGCTTCTCGTAAGACAGGTGGGTGAATTGACCGCACCGCTGCCTCGCAGCGAAAACGTTGCGACGGTGGTGAGGTTGCTCGATGGTTCAGTGTTGCACGCCGCGAAATACACAGTCGACGGCGCTCGCGCCAATGTCTCGTTGCTCGACGGGACCGAGACTACCATCCTGACACGAGCGATTGATCACGTGCGTTTGATGCCGCAGACACCTGCCACCTTCGACCAATGGCAGGAGCTTCTGAAGAGCCCACGCAAGTCCGACGCTGTCGTCATCCGGAAGACAGCATCCACTAAGGACGACTCGGACGAGACATCCGTCAAGGTTGCTTTGGACGCACCGGAAGGTGTCGTGGGGGATATCGACGAGTCTACGGTCGGATTCGTATTTGACGACACGTCCGTGAATGTGCCGCGTCGCAAAGTCGAGGGCGTGATCTACTACCATCGGACGACGTCCGCATCGGGTGATCCGATGTGCCGTGTGATTGATGCTTCTGGGTCGCGTTGGAACGCCCGCACAATGAAACTAAAGGAAGACGTCTTGCACGGAACCTGTGTCGCGGGTGTTCGATTTGAAATTCCACTTGCGCAGCTGACCACGTTGGACTATTCCGTTGGAAACATTGATTATCTGAGTGATTTGCCCCGTGAATCGGTCGTCTGGAAGCCACGCCGCAGTGCCGGCAATCCGCCCTCGGCCCATCGTTGGTTCAGTCCCAAGTTTGATACAGGACTATACGGCAGCGTGCTCAAGCTGGACGATGAGCCCTATGAAAAAGGGCTGGCGCTCCATAGCCATGCGGAAGTCACCTACCGGTTGACAAAACCGTATCGAAACTTACTCGCACGGGTCGGCGTTGACGACGGGTTTCGCTACGAAGCGGATCTGGAGCTGAGGATCTACGGCGACAATGAAGTCCTGTTCTCTCGCAAGATCACGGGTCGAGATGAACCGTTCGATTTGGAATTGGACATGCAGGGAATTCGCCGGCTGAAAATCGTCGTTGGTTATGGCAATGACGATTCAGAGAGGGGCGACAATCTCAACCTTTGCAATGCAAGGCTGACTAAATGAAGCGACTGAATGTGCGATTCGTAAACGCTCTGTCCACAATGCTGTTTCTGTTTCCCACAGTGTCGTTGGCTGCCGACGACGTACCGGAAGTGGTCTTGCAGGCGCAGCGCCAGCGAACCGAGGCGATTGCCCGCGCGGTGGCATCTGCCATTTCGGTGTTTTCCGCCGATGGCAATGGTGGCGGTTCCGGGGTTGTGATTTCCGCCGACGGTTATGCGCTTTCGAACTTTCATGTCACATCCCCGGTCGGAGAATACATGCAATGCAGCATGTCCGACGGGCGGTTGTACGACGCCGTGATCGTGGGGTTGGATCCGACGGGTGACGTTGCGCTAATCAAGTTGTTTGGGCGCGATGATTTCCCGACTGCCGTGATGGCGGACAGTAATGAGGTTCGGGCCGGCGATTGGTGTTTCGCGGTAGGTAACCCGTTCCTGTTGGCGACAGACTTTCAGCCAACGGTCACGTATGGAATCGTTTCCGGCGTCCATCGTTACCAGTTTCCGGCAGGAACGATCTTGGAATATGCCGATTGCATTCAGACGGACGCTTCGATCAATCCCGGCAACTCCGGCGGACCGCTATTCAACGCCGAAGGCCAGTTGATTGGCATCAACGGTCGTGGGTCGTTCGAGAAACGAGGTCGCGTGAATGTTGGGCTGGGCTACGCGATCTCGATCAATCAGATCAAGAACTTCATGGGACATTTGCGAAGCGGTCGCATTGTTGATCATGCCACGCTCGGTGCGACGGTCTCGGTTGATCAAGATGGACGCGTCGTCGTCTCGAATATCCTGGAATCGTCTGACGCATACCGTCGGGGACTTCGCTACGGAGACGAAGTGTTGCGGTTTGGTGGTCGGCAGATCGGGTCAGTGAACGGTTTCAAGAACGTTCTCGGCATTTATCCGCGCGGATGGCGCGTGCCGTTGACCTGTTTGCGTGACGGTCAGCAGCATGAGATGCTTGTACGGTTGGCTGGCGTGCACGCCCGCGAGAAGTTGATTGAATTGGTGCAGAAACAGACGGAGAAGGAGCGGCGGCAACCGAAACCGCGCCCGCGGCCTCCAGGCAAAGAACCAGGGAAACAACCTGGTGAACCGGAGGAGAAACCGGCCTCACCCCATGGCCCCAAGGCAGCTGTAATTCCAGACGAATTTGCCAAGTTCATCAAGAAGAGAACAGGATTTGCCAACTACTATTTCAATCAGCAAAGTCTGCAACGTGTCTGGAACGGTTGCCGGTCCGATGGCGACTTCAGCAAAGTTGCTGGCGTGTGGAGCTTGACGGGACAGGCGGCCGATGCAGGCCAGGTGGCCTTTCAGTTGGGGCACAGCGACTCTGTCGCCACGGTGCCAGCGGGTCGTTCGACGGTCGTTATGGGTACCGACTTTTCAGAGCAGCTGGGTCCGGCGGGCAGCGGTGGTTTGCTGGCTGCCTTGCATATTTGGCGCCGCGTGTTGATCGAAGGGCCAAGCAAGATTGGCGATGCCTATTATCTCGGCACCCAGCCGTTGCGCAACCATGACGGACTGTACGACGTGGTGGTCGTCACGTTTGATGTGGTCGAAGTGCAGATGTCGTTCGACCCAGAAAGCGGTCGGCTGATGGCTTTGGAGATGTTCCCGGAATTGGGCCAGGATCCCTGCGAAGTCTATTTCGACGACTATCGCGAAGTCGTCGGACTGCAGGCACCACACCGGATAATAGTGCGTCATGGTGGCGGGATCTTCGCGGAAATCGAGTTCGTTGAAATCGAATTGGCCGAAGCCAAGGAAGAGTTATAAATGCGTTGCGAAACGCGCCAATCCAGTAAGCCGCGATGGAGCACTTGCGTGTTCTTGGTGTTCGTGCTGGCCGCGCAGATTGTGGTGATGCCGGCGCAGGGTGAAAGTACTTTCGCCCCTATCGTCGAAGAAGTGCAGCCACGCATGGTCAAGATCTATGGAGCCGGCGGTCCCCGTGGTCTGGAGGCGTATCAGTCCGGTTTTGCGATTTCATCCGAAGGGCATATCCTGACCGTTTGGAGCTACGTTCTGGACACAGACTTTATTACGGCGGTGTTGGATGACGGACGTCGGTTTCATGCCGAACTGGTGGGCGCCGATCCTCGCGTGGAGATCGCCGTGCTGAAGATCGATGCAGAAGACCTGCCTCATTTCAATTTGGACGATACAGTGGAGCTCTTGGCTGGCTCGCGGGTCCTTGCGTTCAGTAATCTATTCAACGTTGCAGTGGGCGATGAAGCATCCAGTGTTCTGCATGGCAATGTCGCCGGGCGAACCCGTCTGGCAGCCCGCCGTGGGGCATTTGAAACTGCTTACGACGGACCGGCGTATGTGCTGGATGCAATGACGAACAATCCGGGGGCGGGCGGCGGCGCTTTGACCGACCGTCGCGGGCATCTCGCGGGTCTCGTTGGCAAAGAACTACGAAACCAACTGGACAACACCTGGTTGAACTACGCGATTCCAATCGCGGAAGTACAACTGTCCGTCGAACAGATTATGAGCGGACAACTGCAGCCGCGTTCGGTCGATCCCGACCTACGCAAGCCAGAATCGCCAATGACGTTGGCCCTGTTGGGAGTCGTACTGATCCCGGATGTCTTGGCCAAGACGCCGCCGTACATCGACCACGTCGTTGCGGGGTCGCCGGCAGATGAAGCTGAATTGCGTCCGGATGACATGATCTTGTTTGTGAATGATCGACTTGCTGGGTCCGCCAGCGATCTCAAAGAAGTACTTTCCTTTATCGATCGAATTGATGAAGTGCGATTGCTCGTCCAACGCGGGCAAACGCTGTTCGAGACATCACTGTTCGCGCCTGATGAATGAGGTCCCTCAGAAAGTTGCTCGAAGTCTCAGTCCGATTGAAATACCAGCCCAAGCGAAGAAGCCGTTACACGCTGAAGTAAATGAGCTCTCGATGAATCATATTCCTGAACGACTGTTGATCGCCACGTTGCTGCTTGCCGTTGCATCGTACGTCCCGGACTCCGGTGCGGATGACGACTTGATCGAATTGGAAGAACGCGCATTGCAGGCGGCCGTGGCCAAAGTAGCTCCGTCGGTAGTGCGGATTGAGACATTTGGCGGTTTGGAACGTGTGGGCAAGTTCATTGTCGGCGACGGGCCGACCACCGGCTTGGTGGTGTCAGAAGATGGCTACGTGATATCCAGCGCTTTCAATTTTGTCCAGAAGCCCGATTCGATTCTGGTCACCGTTGGCGACGGAAGTCGCGCGGCCGCGGAAATCGTCGCTCGGGATCAGAGTCGGATGCTCGTTCTGTTGAAAGTGAATACGGAAGTGAAACTCGTTCTGCCCACTGTCTTGCCGCGCGACGAACTGGTAGTTGGGCAATGGGCGTTGGCCGTTGGGCGCACGTTGGACCCGAAGATCCCAAATACATCGACGGGAATTCTGAGCGCCAAAAATCGGATCTGGGGCAAGGCGGTTCAAACGGACGCCAAGGTCTCGCCCAGCAACTACGGTGGTCCATTGGTCGACATCCATGGTCGCGTGATTGGAGTGTTGGTGCCGATGTCTCCGCAGGCGACGAGCGAATTTGCGGGTGCGGAATGGTACGATTCGGGCATCGGTTTTGCCGTGCCGCTGGATCAGATCAATCTGCATCTCGAACAGATGAAGGCAGGGAAGGACTTGCATCGAGGCTTACTCGGCATCTCGCTGGAAAAAGGCAGCATCTATAGCGAGCCGGCCACGGTGTCAGCCTGCAAGATTCGCTCGCCAGCCGACGAAGCCGGCATCAAAGCAGGTGACACGATTGTGGAAGTTGCAGGTCAGAGAATCGCCACTCAGGCTCAATTGAAGCACGCACTGGGGCCGTACTACGGGGGAGACGAAGTGACGATTGCGATCATGCGAGGCACTGATCGCATCGAAACGAAAGCCACCTTGGCGTCAAAACTGCTGCCTTACGAGCATCCATTTTTGGGCGTGCTTCCGCGGCGAGGTGTCGATGGAATCGTCGTTCGATATGTCTATCCCGATAGCGGCGGCAGCGACGCCGGTTTCCAATCAGGCGACCGGATTCAGCTGCTCGATGGCAAGGCCTACAACGACCCGGAAACGCTGCGGACGGAAATCGCCCGGCGAGAAGTTGGCACGCAAGTACGGGTGACAGTTCAGAGGGACGACAAAACGGTCGAACTAGAAGTGGTGCTTGGCACGCTTCCGATTCGGATTGAAGATCAGCTGCCACCAGCTCGGGACGACGTACCATTGGAAGGCGTCCGAAAGGTCGATTTGGGAGTTATTGACATCCAGATTCCCGAAGCGCCGAACGCGTGTGTGGCCGTTGTGCCCGTCGATTATGACCCGCGCGTCGCCTATGGCCTGGTAGTCTATCTGCCCGCACCGGGAGCGTTTCATCGCGATCAGTTTGCCGAACGATGGAAGAAGCACGGCGAAGACAGCGACCTGATCGTGCTCGCCCCGCAACCGAAGAACGCCAAACAATGGACGCGGACGGAAGTCGAATTCATTCGCAAGACTGTCGATCAAACCATTGCCACGTACAACATTGATCCGACGCGCGTGGTGGTTTATGGCCATCAGGCGGGTGGGGCGATGGCGTATCTGACCGGTTTTCAATCTCGCGATTTGTTTTCTGGCGTTGTTGCCGTGGACTCCGGTCTGCCGATGCGGATGCAACTGCCGGATAACGACCCAATCAATCGCATGGCGATTTATACGACACTGGTCAAGTCGTCACGGCTGGCAGAGCGTGTTGAGCAAGGTATCGCCAGGTTCCGTGAGATGAAATACCCAGTCACGGTCAACGAAGTTCCGGCACCGCGTGAATTGAACGGTGGCGAGATTACCGAACTCGTTCGGTGGATTGATGCGCTCGATCGAATTTAGTCATTTGGGACCGTCTTTCGGTCGTCGTGGTGCTTTGTGCGGATTCGGCAATGGCTTGAACAGCCAGCCGAAGAACTGTAGCACGGCAACCAACGCAAGCAATGGCGCAACGATCACGATCGCCTTAGGGCGAAGCACGATCACCAGCAGGCAGAGGCCGATACACCCCAGCAGCCAGGGTGGCGACCGCTGACCGATCTTCAGGACCTGCTCGTAGGCCAACCACATGGTGCCCAGGACAAGACCCACACGCTGGCAAACACTCAGTAGGAAGATGTTCTCGTCGGTGACGCCACGAATGTAGATTGCACCTGCTGCGCCTAGAAACAGCAGCGCCAGAATACCAAGAAGGATGCGTCGCATGGAAAGCTCTCAAGATTCGAATGTCAATTTTGCGACATCTGTGCTCTGTCAAGACTAAGAACTAGGGTTGTCGAGCCTGATTGTCGTGGTTCGCTCCGCGAACCAAACGTTTTGATCGCGAATCAATGACTATCTCGCCAGGCGACCATCCTCTTCCACCCCAAAATCAAAAATTGACACAAAACTAATAATTCCACACCAGGCCAGCAATTCGGGACGAACAGATGCCTCGTCCGCGGGACCGATCAACGGTTGATCGAGCCCCTGGCAGGAACCGACGCAGGCACATCGGGCGAGGGATCCTTCCGTGAGGGGCGAGCGGGGAAACTCCTATTCTAAGCCGAGTTCGCAAATGATGGCACAGTCGATTCGAAGAAATAGATTGGAAACTCCGCCAAATTCGAGTTGCAATCCGCGGATTCGTCCGGTAGGGAAGCCTATACTGGCAACGAGGTGGCTGATCGCGCGCTGATCAGCAATTTGGAAGACTCTCCAGATAAAGGTCAACCGATGAAAACGAAAATGGATCGACGCGGCTTCCTCTCTGTTGGCGTCGCGACTGCGATCGGGTTGTGGCTGGCCGATCAGGCGGCCGCGGCAGAGGCAGATTTTGTTATGAAGACATTCACGTACAAGACAGTCGGCAAGTTGAAGATCGAAGCGGATGTCTACCGGCCCGACGACGATATCGTGCGTCCAGTGGTTGTCTGGATCCATGGCGGGGCACTCATCAACGGGCATCGCGCGGGCGTTAGTCGTCGAGTCAAGACGTGGGCTCAAAACGCAGGATATGCAATCGTCTCGATCGACTATCGGCTGGCGCCCGAAACACAGCTCCCGGAAATCGTCAAAGACTTAGAGGACGCGTTCAGCTGGATCCACGAAGCAGGTCCACGGCTGTTCAAGATTGATCCGACTAAAATCGCCGTGGCTGGTGGATCGGCGGGTGGCTACTTGACGTTGACGAGCGGTTTTCGGGTGACGCCCAGACCCAAAGTGTTGCTCTCGTTTTGGGGGTATGGTGACCTGGTTGGCGACTGGTACAGCAAGCCGAGTCCTCACCCGCGACATTACGGTACAAAGCTATCTCGAGCCGACGCGTATCGTCAGGTGAGCGGCCCGCCGGTTTCCGATTCACGTGAACGCAAAGGGAACGGTGGCGCCTTCTATCAGTTTTGCCGCCAGCAAGGCGAATGGCCGAAGGCCGTCTCCGGCTGGGACCCGCTCAATGATCCCGAAAAGTTCTATCCGTATATGGCCGTCAAGAATGTGACGAGCAAATATCCACCGACCGTGATGATTCATGGCACCAAGGATACGGATGTACCTTATGAACAGTCCGTCATGATGGCGGCCGAACTGAAGAAGGAGGCGGTACCTCACAAGCTTCTATCCATCAAAGGCGGCGAACATGGACTCGGAGGAGGCGATCCTGTGGCAATCAGCGCTGCCTATCAGCAGGCCTTCGCGTTCGTCGACAAATATCTGATACGATGAAAATCGGTTGCGGATTGAGTCGGTCTGCGGCGGTCGAATCGCGGCCGTGGCGGTTGGGGTGTTGGCAACGGAGGCAAAACTCCTACACTCGATATGCATGAATGTCACGGAAACTGGATTTGAGGTGCTGTATGAAGTAGGGGCCTGCCTGGCGGTCGCGAAGCCTGGCGGCCTTCTCACTCAGGCCGCACGAGGAATCGATAGCCTGGAGGTCCGCATCAAGGAGTTTCTCAAGGCCAGAGGGGAACGCCAGGGCGGCGTCTATTTGGGGATGGTACATCGGCTCGACAGACCCGTCTCTGGGGTCCTGGTTATGGGCACCAACCGGCGAGCCGCCCGCAGATTGGCGGAACAGTTCGAAGGTCGCATGGTTCACAAAGTCTATTGGGCGCTGGTGGAAGGTCAAATTGACGAAGATACAGGCACTTGGCGCGACTATCTCCGCAAGATCCCCAATGTCGCCCAAGCAGAGGTGGTCGAAGAGAACTCGCCTGACGCGCGCGAAGCCATCTTGAAATATCAAGTGATCCAGCGCCGCGACAAGCTCACTTGGTTGCAGATCCAGTTGGAAACGGGCCGAATGCATCAGATCCGCGTCCAGGCAGCCGCACGTGGTTGCCCGGTCTTGGGTGATGAACAATATGGTGCGAAACGACCGTTCGGGAAGCAGTTCGAGGATGTTCGCGAGCGGTTGATTGGACTTCATGCACGCGAGTTGGGATTTCGGCAGCCGAAAGGTTGGGAACGGATCCTCGTCGAAGCGCCGCTTCCGACTCCCTGGCATGACCTTGGAATCACGGAAGATGTCGCTGCCGCGACGTGCAAACAGCTTGCGAACCAGCCGGGTAGATGGACCTGACTGGGCGTCGTGATTCAATCGCGTTAATTGCCGCCTTGGGCTGCGGTTTTTCAAAGAGGAACGTGGCATTGGCCCTTGGCGGAGTTGCCGAAGGGGACCTATAATCCGGCGATTGTCAGCCGAGTGAGTAGAACATGAGCGTCCTTCATAAGTTACGAATCGGTGCGGTTTCCTACCTGAATACCAAGCCATTGGTGTATCAGTTAGACAAGATGCTGCCAAACGCGGAAATCGTCTATGATCTTCCCAGTCGGCTGTCCGACGATCTTGCCGGGGGCTCGCTGGATATCGCACTGATTCCGTCGGTCGAATCTTTTCGAGACTCCGCATACCAGATAATCTCTGACGCCTGCATCGCCTGCCGCGGACCTGTTTTGAGCGTCAAACTGCTGAGCCGCTGCCCGTTTGATCAGATCAAGACACTGGCTTTAGACGAAGGATCGCGGACTAGTGTTGCGTTGGCGCGGATCCTCCTTCAGCAGCGTTTTCAGTTGTCGCCGTCCATGCAGCCTTTCCCGATCGGGTCAGAGATTGCTGAAACCACTGCGGATGCCGTGCTCTTGATTGGGGATC
>JASLRF010000367.1 GCA_030744095.1 Pirellulaceae bacterium
GCCAAGTCTGGAAGAAAGTCGTTCTCGGCCAGCAAGGGAAGTTTGAAGACGCTACCGCCGTAGTAGTTAGAATGCGTGCCCGCGACAGGGTAGCCGGGTACCGTCATCAACGTGACATCACCGGGGTTGATAAAACAGGCAGGCACCATGGCCAGCGCCGTCTTCGACCCGATGCAATGATTCACTTCCGTGGTCGGATCGAGTTCAACGCCACAGTTGCGTTTCATGAAGCGTGCCGCAGCAGCTTTGAATTCGCTGACTCCGTTGTCGGCGTAGCCACGGTTTTCCGGCTGATTGATCTCCACAGCCATCTGCTGGCGAACGGTTTCCGCCGCCATCGCGTCATTTTCACCGATTCCAAAGTCCAGCAGTTGGCGATCCGGGTAATTGGCAATCGCTTGGCGCTTGGCCCGCTTGATTTTCTCGAACTTGTAAATGTCCGTGCCCTTACCGTAATTCGCTCCCCCAATGCGGTCCGCGAATAGTTGCTGAAAATACGGGTCGCTCATCCGATTCCTCGATCGTGTGGTTCAGTTGCATGGTGCGCGTTTGGGCATTCCAAAGTGCGACGTCAGAGTAATCGAGAGCTGCGAATCGGACAACCGGCTGGATTCCGCACAAAGAAAACCGATCCACGGAATGCTTCGATGTTTGGTTCACTCAAATGCCGGTAAAAGCCCCTGATTCTGTACCCGCAACCCAGAGATGCCCTCGCGCCCCCCCCAGCAGGGAGTAGCATCCGGTGTTGCTCTTGAGATGCTGACGCAGGAACTTGCGGGATTTGTGATTCACAATTGGTGAGAAATTGTGTATCAAATAACCCGATATGGGGAACGTCCCTTCGAGTTGAATTGCCAGCCGATCAATACCTTCCCAACGTTTATTTGGTCTCTATCGGCTTTCATTAAATGCTGGCACGAAACGTGGAGCCACGTAAATGGACGTGCACCTCGAGATTTTGCAAGGACGTCTGAAGCAAGGCAAGAATGAAGCAGGTGTCAACCGATTCAAGATTCGACTCAGTCGATTCGTCATCGGCAGTGACGTATCGTGTCACATGGTCTGCAAGAGCCGAACGATTAGCAATCGGCATTGCTTGATCCTGATCGAGAATGACATCGTGCTGGTCCGGGACCTGGACGGCAAGGCCGGAACGTTCATCAACGATGTGCCCGTCGACGGCACTCAGTTGATTGGCGACGGTGACAAACTACGGATTGGACGGCTCGAGTTCAAGCTACTGGTCACGGTCTCCCCGCCCCAATCTCCACCGCCGGAAACGACAGCTCCGACGACACCGGACGTGTCGGATCAACACTCTTTCGAGACCGTGGTCGGATCAGAAACCGTCGATACACTGGTCACGGACCTTCTGCAGGAAGAGGACGAGGTAGCTCGCGCAGCCCGATACGCCGATCCCACGGCTCGCTACTTTCGTGCGGATCAGATTCCACCGGACGAAGCAGTAGAAGTTGAGCCGGAGCAACCGCCAGCCAAGAAGCGACCAGCGAAACGAAGCGTGGGCAAATTGCCAACACCACTGCCGATCAAGACGAACGATACGGTGAGTGCTGCCGAACAAGCTTTGCACGAAATCTTCCAACCGTCGAAGGGACCAGGTAAGAGCTAGCGTGGCTGTGCCTCAGACCGACGCGAGCTATCGCTCCGATGCGGCGACCTCCGCTCCCCGACCAACTTGCGGTCGGTGCCCGTCGCTGAAAACTCGACTCACCTGTAGAGAAAGACCTGATACGAGCTTTCAGGGGGTTGTTCCGTAGGACGCTTGGCAAACATCGAAAGCGGTTACCGAGCGTCACTTCCAGCGTTTTGAATGCGGCAGCTTGATCTTAAGAACCACCTCTTGGTCAGGTTCTCCTAGTTGGCCAATCCCACACACCAGGCCACGAAGGTCGTCAACGGGCGAGCGGGTGCCCACACAGAAGCTCGCCGCATAACCACTGATCAGTGTCAACATGACACCGATCGTTAGGGCCCAACTCGTGCCGATAGGCTGGTCCAGCGGCCAAGCCCAGGCGAGACTTGCAATCGCGCTGGAACAGGTGAGCCAACCGGTCAGGACAATGCCGGCAATCAAGCCGATTCGCGCGCCCGTCGGATTGGTTCGCCGCGTGAAGATCCCCAACAAAAACACCGCCAACAACGGTCCACCCAGCGTGCCAGTGACCATGATTAAGGCACGAAAAACATCGATGGCCACAACCATCAGGATCGCCCCGGCGGTGACGATAATCCCAAACGCCAGAATGGTAGTCGGTGTATAGCGGTCAGGTGCATCGCGCGTCGAATCCGCATCCATCGATACCCGGGCACGGGTCGCCACGATACAGCCCAGTGCCAGCAAACCCGAATCCACAGAGGACATGATCGCTGCAAGAACGGCCGCAACTGCGAGTCCAACAAGTCCCCAAGGTAGTTGTGTTGTGATGTACCAGGGCAACAACTCGTCGTTTGCACGTGTGTGCAAGACCACTTCGCCGCGACGCATGTCAGCTCTGGGAGGATAGCGCGTCAAGAGCTGAAGCACGCGTAATCCCTCGATGGCGTTCTGGTCCAGCAATTCGTCCGCATCATCGATGGCGTCCCGACTGTTGGGACGAATGATACGTCGCTGGTCAACCAAGGCCCGGATGTTCTGGGCATCGACGCGCGCGGAGGGATCGTCCCAGTCCAAAGCCAGTCGCCCGTCTTCTGCAGAGACCAGCGAATGACGTGTCGCGGGATCGACATTGGTGATCCACTTGGCGCGCAGTAGCTCAGAATGGTCGTGATAGAACGCCAGCAACGCAAGTCCCAAGTACGTCAGCAGCAGCACGATGATCGTCAACGACGTGCAACCTACCATGAAGGCTTGTCGGGCGACTTTCACGTCTCTTACGGCCAGTAGCCGCTGCACGGTGACTTGATCGGCGACAAAAAATGCCAGCACGGCCAACATGGCGTGCGGGACGGTGCCCCACTGCAACCACGTCGCGTGTCCATCGTCCGTCGGTTGCAGGATCCGGTTTCGCTCCAGCGACTCGGCCACGTGCCATACGCGCCCCGCGCCCCCCTCCAAGGCCATCCAAACACTGAGCACCAACACGACCACGGCACATCCCATGACGGCTAACTGGATTACATCGGCCCAGACAACTGCCCTGATGCCTCCCAGGAATGTGTACGATGTCGTCGCGGTCCCCAATAAGACAATTAGCGCCCACACTGGAATGGCCAACGCCGTCACCGTCACAAGCATATGGCACCCCAGCGCCAACACGCCGGCGACCCAGAACACCCGCCAAAACAGGAACACGATGCTGGCCAGTGTTCGAGTCCGCCGATCGAAACGCATTTCGAGGTACTCGTAGACTGACGTCAACCCAAGCCCCTGATAGAGCGGAAGAACGTATCGCCACACGAGAGGAACGGCTAGCCACATCCCCAGCGGGATCACCAGCAGTCTGAGTCCAGCGTCGTAAGCCTGCCCTGGCAGTCCAATCAAGCTGAGCCCCAGGAGCATCGAACCGACAGCACTGAATCCAGGAACGAGTGTGGCCGTGATCGACAACCCTGCAGACATCGCCGACAGGCTCTTGTTCGCCAGCAAGAACTCAGAGGTGGTTGGACGCAGCCGTCGAACTGCGACACCAATTGTCAACAGTACGCCCAATAGCAGCGCGACGACGACGTAATCGACTGGATGCAAAGCAAGTAACATGGCGACTGCGCGGGCATAAAGTTCGAACGTGCGAAGGGCATGAGAGCGGAGCCCTGTGCGGTTTTTGGATGCGGATCCGTCTTTGACAAGGCAAGGCCCCGCTGGCGCAAGCACCTGCGCCAGCGATTCGAGCACCCGCAAACTCAGCCTAGCGTACCCGCGCCGCACGCTGATCTCAATCATGGCGGAATTCTAAAGTGTCGCCGCGCCGGTTCATTCCGTGCGACGTGTGACGCGTCGCGGCTGCACAGTCGAGAGATCGTCGCGTCGGGCTGGAGCTTTCAACATGTGAGGCGGGGGCGGTTCCGCGTGCTCGCCGTCGATGTCACCGAGGTAGATCCGACGCACTTCCGGATGCTGCTTCACATCTTCCGGCGACCCTTCGCATAGAACGGTTCCCTTGTTGATCACATAGCAGCGGTCGGTCACTTGCAGGATCTCTCGCGCCGCGTGATCGGTGATCAAAATCGAGATCCCAGTCGCGCAAAGGTCACGAATAATCGACTGAATATTCTGAACCGTGACTGGGTCGATCCCGGCAAACGGTTCGTCCAGCATGATGATCTTCGGATCCGCGACCAGGCTCCGAGCGATCTCCAGCCGTCGGCGTTCGCCACCTGATAACTTACCGGCCCTTGACTTGCGGATCTTCGTGATCTTGAACTGCTCCAACAGTTCGTTACACCGGTCCCGCCGCGCGCGGCGACCAAACTTCAGCAGTTCCATCACACAATACAGATTCTGTTCGGTCGTCAGCTTGCCAAAGATGCTGGACTCCTGAGCGAGGTAGCCCATCTGGCCATCCCGACAACGGCGATACATGGGCCATTTGGTCACTTCGGTTTCACCCAGAAAGACCTGACCGGCGTTGGGCTGGATGAGCCCGCAAATCATCCGAAATGTCGTGGTCTTCCCCGCACCATTGGGGCCGAGCAGCCCAACGATTTCGCCTTTGTCGACGCGCAGATCAACACCATCAACAACGCGGTTGGAACGGAATGACTTGACCAGCCCGCGAGCTTCCAGAAGTGACATCCGTTTGTCCTCCATGACGATTGGAGTATGAGGGCGCTCCATCGGCCCCCGCCAACGATGTTATCGGATCGTCCCCATGCGGGAAAAGTTCGGCCAAAATGGCCTCCAAGCGTGCGGCCAGTAAATCAACAAGGCTTTGCCGATCAAGTACCGTCGCTCGACGTACGGTGGCGGATCATCGTAGCCGGTTAGGCTATTTCCAGTGGTCGACCACAGCCGCGCATCCTTGCTTTGTGGGCTGTTGTCGCCCATGGGAAAAAACTGATCCTCATCCAGTTCAAATTCCACATCACGACGCGAGGCAAACAATTTGGTCGTTGCCCATTGGCGAGGATCTGTTATCACGGCCTTCAGGTCTTCCGTCGAAATGTACGATTCGTACTCAATCCTGGGAGGTGCCTGTGCCGTTTCCAGCGCCAAATAGTAGATATCTCGCAAGACTTTCAGACGCGTGACCTGCATTTCGATGTTCTGGCCGCCAATTCCAATCGGTGCCCGATCGAGAGGATTCTCAGACGTCCATTTTGGCCGTTGGCTCGCGCCGCGCGCAAATGTCGTCGGAACGTCGAATTCGATTGAACGTTCGTTGATCCACAAGAATAACTTGTCGTCAACGTTGGCAAACCGCAGGCGGTAAGTTCCTGCCCCCCGTAGCTTGGTTTCCGCCGTCGCGACCTTGGCGGTTTGCCCATCGTCGCTAACGAATGGGGCGTTTCCGTTGTCAATCGTCAGTGTTGCTTCGCCTGTGCTGACATCAATGCGGCAATCAAACACCGTACCGCCCTCGACAAGTTTGAGCAGCAAGTGCCCGTCATCGCTTTTCACCACCACGTTGCTCTCAATTGCTAAATCACCTACCCAAGCCGAACCCATCTGACTAGGCACGAGACTCCCGGGAAACCTAACGTAGTGCGCATTGGAATCGTTGTACGGATAGTAGTCCATGATCAACTGACCATCGATGCCATCAATGTGGCGTTCCGGCAGTTCCCCGGTCTGGTGCATCTCATCCCAGTCGCTCGGCCATGGAACGCGGTGCTGATAGCGCAGCCAGGACTCTTCGTTGCCTGCGGCCACGCGAAATTGCGATCCGTTATCGCTACGGACCCATTGATTGCCGTCTTGCACCGCAGGCTCCTGGCTCCAGCGAGATGGCCAGCCGACCGTTTGGAGCAGTTGGGCGATATTGGCGGTATCGTCCACCAACTGCAACATGGCCTTCACTTTGTCCGCCGGCTTGCGTGCAATTCGAAACTCTTCTTCTTCTGACGTTCGCACAAACACATCGCCATGGTGAATCCGAATCGTCTCACCGGGCAGTCCGACCAGTCGCTTGATGTAGTTCTGTTTGGCATTGCCTGGATATTTGAATACGATCACATCCCAGCGCTTCGGATCTGCAAGCTGGTAAGCAAATTTGCTCACCAGAATACGGTCGCCATTAAACGCGTCCGTATTGCCCCGTCCCAGAAACAACGAATTGGGCGAGCTGCGATCGAGTTGTATTGTGTACCGACAGACGGGACATGTGACGTCCTCCACAAGTTTGAAATCATGGTGTGATGGCGAATAGTTCTCAGAGCTGGCGCCTGTCTGAAAACGATGACCGCATTGGTCGCAATAGATGTCCAAGTGGCGACCCTGCAACGTCGGTGCC
>JASLRF010000368.1 GCA_030744095.1 Pirellulaceae bacterium
AACAAACGGCTTGTATTCGGTGACGTGATTGAAGATAGTCTTTAGTTGCATCCTGTGGACTCCGGTTCCATGTTGGTAAGTTCGCAAACTCATCTAACACGGAAGCGCCACAGGATGCGATCCTATCTTGACGACTTGAAGCCGGACCAACTCAAACACGCCCCACCAACCTGAGGCTTGGTTGTTCAGATTCCCGAGGGGCTCTACAACAGAACGCCACCACAAACACCCCATTCACCCACTAATTCCTCCGAAGAGCCGAAATTGATGGATTCGGCAAATGCCGGTCTGGTGATTTGCCGATAGATATGTCGTCTTGAGTGCTTCGTGATGAATCACGAGGTATAATTGAAACCAGAGAAGACCTTCGGTCAACATTCCGACAGAGGGACCAATAATTCGGATTGGCTTGGGTCACCAAGTGGCTTGTGCAGAAGCACGCCCGACTCACGCTTTTCTTCCAGCGACTCCACTCGTCGCAGTGGACCGAAGGTTTTTCTTTTCTAAACAAGCGGCCGAGCGCGACAAGACGGATGACAGTCCGACAACTCGCCTCTCGGGATAACCGGAGTGATCCGGATCGAAGCCGCTGGCCCAATCCCGGTCTGCCGCTTTTTCTTTTTTACGCCGCAATCTCGTCGTTGCCACATCAAACCGTGAGCTAGAGTTTGGTTGACCCAAGAAAATCAACCTTCTACTCGCAAGTGATCAGTCGCATGGACCGCCAAAATGTTGAACTCCGTTCGTGGGCTCTCATCGCCATCAGTTTCCTGCTAGGGATGATAGTTTCGGAATTCATTGACAACCAATGGCAAACGACGGTAGATTCGTCCACGTCGGTGGTTACTTCCCACGCCACGCCGGTCGATACGCAACGGTAGACCCCGATTTGAGTGTTACTGACGCATCTGGTTTGGGCTGGGATCGAAACCAAAGCAAGTCCCCAGAAGTTGTTTTGGGTAGTTTCAAGACTGGTGCTCCCGCATTGCCAGGCAGGGACTCGTTGTCCGACGTCATGCGCTTTTCAGATCTCGTCCGTTGGACGGGGGCTATCCATCACGGGTTTGAAACGGCTTTTAGATCCCGCGGGTCTATTTCCGGTCGCCCCATTGCTGCCCCTCCTGGACGACTGTTGACTGGACATTCGAGGTAGCCATACTGGTTGGAACCCAGAGCGGCCAAATGAACCGAGATGGTCGTCTCTCCCTCGCCTGAATCCCGCCTCGAACCGGAGTCGATTGTAATGATCTGTCGGTACACTCTATTGGCTTTGCTGTTGATAGTCGTCAGTTTCCAGAGTCGCCTGAACGCCGAGAACTGGGGCGGGTGGCGAGGACCACGTGGTGATGGTACCAGCCTGGAGAACAATGTTCCCCTGCGATGGAACGGCCCCTCGGGTGAGAACATCACCTGGAAAATCGCCGTTCCAGGGATTGGGCACTCGTCGCCGATCGTCTGGCAGGACCGGGTCTTTCTAGTCTCGTGTGATACGGAAACGGGTGACAGACTGCTGATCAGCCTGGATCGCCTGACGGGGAAAACGCGGTGGACGAAGACCGTATTGTCAAAATCGCTACTGGAAACTAAACATCGCTTGAATAGCCATGCTTCGAGTACGCCGGTGACCGACGGCAAGATCGTGGTTGTTTCATTCTTGGAAGTCGACGGCAGCACGGTTCCCGCAAAGAATGTGGGACGGGCGCGACCGGTTACTCCGGGAAAGATGGTCCTAGCGGCGTACGATTTCGAAGGCAACCAGAAATGGCTGGTTAGGCCAGGCGGATTCGTCAGCGTTCACGGCTATTGCAGTTGTCCCGTACTGTTCGAGGATCTGGTGATTGTCAACGGCGATCACGACGGTGATTCGTATATCGTGGCACTCGACCGAAACACCGGGAAGACTGTTTGGAAGGTCGAGCGAGATCACAAGACACGCAGCTACGTTACGCCGATTATTCGTGAAGTTGCGGGCCGCACCCAGATGGTCCTTTCCGGCAGCAAGTCCATCTGCAGTTACGATCCACGCAACGGTTCACGCTTTTGGAAGATCAACGGACCCACCGAGCAGTTCGTCGCATCCATGGTCTTCGATGGCCGGCTGTTCTATATGGCTGCGGGGTTTCCCACGCATCACGTGATGGCCGTCCGCCCGGAAGGGAGCGGGAATGTTACCGATACTCATGTCGTCTGGCACGAAACAAACGGGGTGGGCTGTTATGTTCCTTCGCCGGTGCTGGTCGGCAATTACCTGCTGGTGGCAGATGACCTCGGGACTGCGAACTGTTTTGAGGCCAAAACCGGCGTACGACAGTGGCGAGTTCGGATGGGCAACCACTTCAGCGCGTCGCTGGTGACGGCCGGCGGACTCGCTTATTTCTTGGCTGACAATGGCATAACCAAAATTGTCCGGCCCGGTGCTGAAGAGAACGTCGTTGCCGAAAACCCCCTCGGCGAGTATTGTTTTGCCTCGCCTGCGATCAGCGACGGGCAGATTTTTATTCGAGGCGAAGAGCACTTGTTCTGCATCGGACCTCGGCAGACTGGCGCTGAGTAATTGACGTGTCGGCCAGTTCGTCCGTCCTACTCCCTCTCAGATCCGCAATTGCATCGCCAAATCCCCAAGCCACTTGGCTCGCCCAGGCTCGGTGTGCGGAATATCTTCGGGTGGATTGCCCAAATAACCGGCAAAGCCGTTTCAATCTGGGGGTGGTTCGTAAGAGTTTGGGAAATGGCGGAGTTTCCGAATAACTGTCTTGGTGCGATTTTACGATAGATAGGGTGCGGAGGGGGAATAGGACGTTTCCTCATTGCAAGGGTCGTTTTGGGATTTTGCCAAGCGACTTCAGAAAGGTGCGGCACCGGAATTTTGTGTCGTTGTATGCGTGACTGGACAAGCATCGAGGCGTTGCTTCCCTCGTGGCCATTGGGGGCTCACTTGTCCAAGCACACTGGCAGACAACGAGGCAGGTTCCGTGCGGCACCTTTTTTTCTTTTCCTGCGACAACGAATTTGGCTGGATTATCTACGACTTTGCCGGATTCTGGCTGGCCCATTTGACAGCTCGGGGGCTATAAGTTAGTTGCCCTGCGTTTGGTTGCCTGGCAACAACTACCTTACGCCCCCTGGAACAACTCTCCTTTGCCGAGTTACGCGTTTTGACGAGCGCCGCGTCCGAACAGCCTGATGGACAACTGGTTGCCGCCGTCCTGGCCGGCGATCGCGACGAGTTTGCGAAACTTGTTGATCGCTACCACAGTGCACTGCTGGGAGTTGCCTACAGCCGGCTCGGCCGCCGCGAATGGGCTGAGGACGTCGTGCAAGAAGCCTTGCTCAACGCCTTCAAGTCGCTGCACACCTACGATTCCCAATACAGCTTTCGAACCTGGCTTTGGACGATCCTCTTGAACCAGTGTCACCGACATTACAAGAAGCAGATGCGGGTCGACTCCGTTCGCGCTTGGAGTGAACAAACGGCGACGGACGTGATCGCTGCTCAGCAAACCGCCAATCAGCTCCGGTCCACGGAATCACCATCAGATCAATTGATGGCGACGGAGAGATCCGACCGTCTGAACGCGCTGCTTGATCAACTTCCCGAGAAACAGGCCGATGCGTTGCGATTACGTTTCTTCGGCGGTCTGAAGTTTCGAGAAATTGCCTTGGCGATGGACTGCAGCCTTTCGACCGCCAAGAACCGCGTACGTTGGGGTTTGACCAAGATGGCCGACGAGCTGGGCCCAAACCGAAATTCGAATAGACGAGCCACTGCGGAGAGATCTCATGAACCGCCTGATGAACTGTGATCACGTGTTTGACATTTTGACCCGAGCTCCTTTCCCGGCGGGCGAAGCGAGCGACGCGGATGTTGAGCATCATTTGCGTGCGTGCCACGAGTGTCGTCAATTGGCAGAGGCGTTGCGGCCGGCAGTCGACTTGTTCCATGAGTCGATTCCCTCGGACGAGTCGTTTGATCTTCCCGGCTACATGGGCAATCTGTTCTCGGCCGCCGACGCGACAGTTAGCACGAGCGTGCGTACCCAGTCCACGACGCGGCGTGACATCAACAGTGGCATGGCGTCGTCCGGTCTGGGTATGGTGATCTGTCTGCTTGTGTGTTGTGGTCTGATGTTCTCGTTCGGGCGCGACCTGATGCCGACCTTGCGTTCGCCGTCGGTCACGCCTAGCGATGGAGCTTCACAGCCCGACCGTACCGGTCTGGAGTTGCTGACAAGTTTGGACCTCCCATCGATTTGCCGAGAGGCGTTTGACACCAACCGCAGCGTCGCCCAGGCCGGCGAAAACGGTTCGGACTCTCCGGCCGACCCCGAGCGTTGGACACAATGCTGTACGGAATGTCACGCCGTCGCCAATCCACAGCGGCCGAAGTTAACGTCGACGGTCAAGTTAACCAGCAGTTGCGCGGCCTGTCACAAGACAGAAGACCCTCGCAACCGCCACCAGGCCACTTAGCAGTGTTCGATCTTTTATTGTCGTCTTTCGCTCCGCGAAAGCACGTTCCTTTCGCGGAGCGAAAGGCGGCTATCGGACAGTAATTCCTCGAACGATCCTTAGCGCGATGCACCGTCGGTTCCTCCCATGCCCGTTCGCGTGCATTTGGCGTTCATTCTCGGTTCCGCTGCGAATTCCTTCGCCCGACAAGACCGGCTGAAGTGATTTTCGATCATTGAGAGATTTGTGTATGCTGTTGGATATACTCAACGATCACGACGCATCACCCGCTAAAGGACGGCGCATGCTTAATCTATACGACCAAATTCAAGAAGCCGTCGCGACGATCAAGACAAAATGGGATGGCACGCCGAAAGCCGGTATTATTCTGGGGACAGGGCTCGGCGGCCTGGTCGAAGAAATTGAAGAAGAGGCTTCGCTGGACTACGAAGAGATCCCGAGTTTTCCCACTTCGACCGCTATCAGCCACCGAGGGCGTTTGGTCTGCGGCAGACTGGAAGGGCTGCCGGTGATGGCGATGGAAGGTCGCTTTCACATGTACGAAGGTTACCCGCTAAAGCAAATCACGCTGCCGGTCCGCGTCATGCAAGCGATGGGCGCGGACCTACTAGTCGTCTCCAACGCGTGCGGTGGGATGAACCCATACTTCAAGGAAGGCGACCTGATGGTCATCGAAGACCATATCAACTTGATGGGCGATAATCCACTGATTGGGATCAACGACGATCGCCTGGGACCTCGGTTTCCGGACATGTGCGAACCGTACAATCAAGGATTGGTTGATCGCGCGCTCGAGTGCGCTCGCCGCGAGAACATCGTGGCACACAAAGGTGTATTCGTCGCCGTGTCAGGGCCAAACTTGGAGACACGCGCCGAGTATCGGTTCTTGCGAACGATCGGCGCTGACGCGGTCGGAATGTCGACGGTGCCGGAAGTCATTGTGGCCGTCCATTGCGGAATGCGAGTTGTGGGCTTCTCCATCGTCACAGACCTCTGTTTACCTGACGCCCTGCACCCGGCTGATGTGGCAAAGATCATTGCGACAGCCAACACCGCCGAGCCCAAACTCCGGATTCTGGTGCGTGACGTCCTACGTTCCGAAGCGGAATCGTTGCCAGCATCATCGTGACCACATTGTCGTTGGAAAAACAGCACGCCAACGTAATCCGCCAGCAGTGCTGCGTCCGGCCTCGCGTGGCCATCGTGTTGGGAACCGGCTTGGGTGATCTGGCGAATCACATTGCCGCCGACTTCGTGTTGCCCTATGACCAGTTGGAGTCATTTCCTTTGTCGACTGCCCTCGGGCACCAAGGTCAATTCGTCTGCGGTCACTTGGCCGGCGTACCCGTCATTGCCATGCGCGGTCGATGCCATCTCTACGAAGGCTACTCGTACGATCAAGTGACGCATCCGGTGCGTGTCATGCGAGAGTTGGGTGCCACGACGTTGATCGTTTCGAATGCCAGCGGAGGCATGAACCCACAGTTCAAGAGCGGCGATCTGATGGCCATCGAGGGTCATGTCAATTTGATGGGCCGGCACGGCATCGCGCGCACTCGCGCGGTTGGCCAGCCGATCGGCGGACGAACCAACGATTCGCCCTACGATTCCAATTTGATCGACTGGGCGCAATTAGTCGCTCGGCGCGAAAATGTTGTTTGCCATCGGGGCGTATACGTCGCGGTCAGTGGACCAAACTATGAAACTCGCGCCGAATATCGTTTCTTTCGAAAGATAGGTGATGCCGTTGGCATGTCGACGGTGCCCGAAGCGCTGACAGCGGCCGCCTGCGGCATGTCTGTGTTGGCCTTATCCACGATCACCAACGTCGCCAAGCCGGACGCGCCTCAGCTGGTCGACGCGAATGACGTGGTCGATATCGCCGAGCACGCTGAGCCGCGACTCCGGAAGATTGTGATTGGCGTTCTGAAGCGGCTTGCAATGGATGTGGTGTAAGCCAGGGCGGCTGTCAGCCCGGCAGGGGATTGGTGCGGACGAAATCCCAGTCGACGTCGACCCCCAATCCCGGTGCATCGGTGATGGTCGTGACCGGTCCGGAGATTGAGATGGGATTCGTTGCGACGCTGTCCACATGGTAGGCCGGGCCCAGCACATCACCTGGATACGCTTCGATCTGGAGATTTTCGGTCCCGACGATCAAATGGCACATAGCGGCCGTGGCAACGTCATATTCCAGGTTAGACCCAATGGAACACGCAACACCGTGTTCGGCGGCGAACTTGGCGATCTGTTGCGACTTTCGAATCCCACCGTTCTTACCAGGGTACAGGCTGATAACGTCGCAAGATTCGTGACGGATCAATTCTCTTGCATGGCTCATGTCGAAGCAGATATCGTCCGCCATGACCAGTGGTCGCGTTTCGCGGCGAACACGGGCCAGCCCGGCAAAATCACCGTCTGGCGTCGGTTGTTCGACCAGCCACAGGTTGCAGTCCTCGAGTTCGCCAATGCAGCGTATCGCCGTTTCGACATCCCAGCCGCAATTCGCGTCAACCATGAGTTTGAGATCCGGACCAATCGCTTCGCGGACAGCGCGGACGCGGGAAATGTCGTCGTCCGGTTTGGTACCGACTTTGACTTTGATGGTATCGAATCCTTGCTCGACCAATTCGATCGCCCGCTGCCGCGCGCGATCCGGGTCATACGCGCCCATTGAAAACCGACACCGGATCGACCGCTCGCGAAATGGACCGCCGAGCAATTCGTAGACGGGCTTGTCCGCAGCTTTTCCGCTCAAGTCCCAGCAGGCCATTTCAATGGCCGACTTGGCGAACCAGTTGTGACGGCAAATAGAATCCAGCCGTCGATCGATATCTTCGATGTCCAACGGATCGGCACCCACGACCGCGGGCGCGAGCAGTCTGTCAATCAAGGACAAGCAGCCCCAGACGGTTTCACCGCTCCACAGGGCCGAAACAGTTGCCTCGCCAACACCTTCCAGGCCGTCGTCCGTCAGGACGCGAACCAGCACGTAATTCGAAACATCGTGAACACCCAATGAAGTGATCATCTGATATTTCGGTTTTAAAGCGATCCTGACCGGAAATGTTTCGATGGCGGTGATCAACATGAACAGCAGGGTCCAAATTCAAAAGGTCTAAATTGGGTTTGTGGTGGTTCCTCGTTCCCAAGGTGCGGTTGGGCGAACTGGGCTTCGGCACAAAACCACCTCGCAATAGACGAAACGACTCCGGCGACCGAAGACCTCATTGTAGCGTGGTCCCTTGAGCGAGCCAGCGAGATCAGGGTCGCACGGTTGACGATGCGCTGCGGCTCGGACTCGGCCAAACAACAACTGCCCCTCCCCCTCGCGCAGACTTTTTCGCTTTTAAGCCTCTCTTGCTTCAAGAGTTAGAATCCATCTCTCCCTCTGGAGATCGTGCAGCTTTTAGGTTATTGGTTTGCAACGGTTTTCACATCATGTCACGTCTCCCTTGAGGGCGGACGTCGCTGCTGGTAGATCCTCACCAACCTCGTCGCCACCAGTGACGGCCTGTCCACCGACTTTGTCGACTGCCTCGCTTCACGCATTCCACTAGCACCGCAGCCAGATTAGACACGAACAACGCCTTCGGCGTTGTACATCGTAGCCCAGGGAAAGCGACGCGGCGCAGCCGCGACGCGTCACCCTGGGTTCGATGCCGAACGAACCAAATCAACGCTGAAGGCGTTGCACATCTCGCGATTGTCGCACGCCTTCAGCGTGCAAGTTTCCCATTCCATTTACCCAGGGTGGTGCGGCTGCGCCGCTGACCCTGGGCTACGATGTGTAACGCCTTCGGCGTTGGATCTTGCGAGCACGCTAAACACGTACTTGGGAGAGACGACTGGATCTTAACTCGAGAAGCGAAAAAGATTTGAAAGCTGCACGACCTCCACGGGAGAGGTAACATGATGTGAAGAGCGCTGCAGACCAATAATTAAAAGCCTCCTCAGAAGAATCTGTGGGTGAAGTCAGGTTGAGGAAGTGCTCCGAGGTTGTGATAGAGAGCGATTTCATAGGCTTGTTGCGTGCGAAAGCCATATGATTTTCTGGTGATCAGTTTTAGTTTGTTGTTAAAGCC
>JASLRF010000369.1 GCA_030744095.1 Pirellulaceae bacterium
GGACGTACCGCCGCGTTTCTCGCTCGGAATAGCGAAGCCGCAGCTTGAGTTCGCGACAACGGTCGACCATTTCGTTGACGACTTGATCGATTGTATAAGGGTGTTGACCGGTCCACGGCCCGACCGCTTCTCGCAACGATCGGCGATCACCACGTAGGAACATGGCGGCTGTCACGTTACGGGTATGCTTTCGTTCATTGGAAAACAGACGCAGTAAGTCTCGGTCAAGGAAGCTTGGGTGACCCACGCCGTAACGCTCTTTCTTCTCTTCGTAATGTTGCCGCAGCGTCTTTCGAAGCGTTCGCACGGGATCGACTCGTCTCCGAGTGGTGACGGCGGCTTTGCGCTGCATGAGATCATTCATCAGATGATCGACATACTGCAGCTTGGCAAGTGCATCCCATCCTGTGTACTCCGTCTTCCAATTCGAACGAGGTCTTAGCCAGACGGCAAACGTCTCGGCGAAATCTTCCGCGGGATGCGCCTGGGCATACCACATCCCAAGATGTTGCACGAAACTCTTGCTGTACGGTTTGGGTGAATAGTGGTCAGGATAGGGTTGCGATGAACTACCAAAAACACGTTGCCACGCCTTCCGCCGGCCAAGGCGAAAGGCATTGTCCAGCGCATGGCCAGCTTCGTGGCGAAGGATGCAGAGGCACCAGTTCCGGTTTCCGCCCTCCACCTCGAGCATCTGCTTGCGTTCGAGGCGTTCCAATCGGGGATGCGCCAAGTAAAACGGAATGGCGATGCCCGGTACGCTGTCCGGCGTAAACCACTCGTCCGAGAGCCAGCAGTGAGGACGAAACCGTAGGCCACTTCCTGCTAGCTCTCCGTAAAGTTGCTCGATGCGTTGCTCGAGGCGCGTTCCGGCGATGACCACACCGAGATCACAAATGCGCACATCCAGTAGTGCCTCGTCGGAGTAACGAGCCCAAAAGGGCTCTTCCAAACGACGAAGCATTGAGGCAGAACGTTTTCTTGCAGATCGATCCATGGCTTCCCGGCAAAATGTGTCCGACAACATAAATCGGCGAAATGATCCGCGTACGCCACAATTTTATGTTCGGATGAAGGCAATGCAATCATTCCTGCCGTGACTCGACATTACGTCTCGGGCTACGTAGACTTGGAAATTATACCATTTACTCTTTTACTGCCCTTCCTGGATTGCCAGGTCTTACATCGAGTTGTGGTCAAAATCGTGTTTTCAGACCTTAAGAAATCTCGCGTGACCAGTGCGTTTCAGAGCGCACGCAAGCAGCTTTTGGCGTCGCGTGCACCGGAAGGGCACTGGATTGGCGAACTTTCGAGCTCGGCGCTTTCGACGGCCACAGCGGTTAGCGCCTTAACGCTCGTTCAGCGCAATCACGTTGATTGTGGAGCCTCCGGTCAGTTGCCTCTGATCGAAGGGGGCGAAGGGGGCGCGCAGATTGGCCAGTTGATTGCTGGTGGTATCGCCTGGTTGGCGGAACGGCAGAACGAAGACGGTGGCTGGGGAGACACGGACAAGAGCTATTCCAACATCTCGACCACAATGTTAGCGATTGCTGCCTTTCGTTTGGCGGGTGAGGCAGACAAGCGATCGGGTTTGATACAACGGGCGGGCGGATTTGTCGAGTCGCAGGGAGGCGTGCCTGGGCTGCGGCGTCGTTACGGCAAGGACAAGACGTTTGCCGTTCCGATTCTCGCCAATTGCGCGATGGCTGGCATGGTCCCTTGGCAGCAGGTTTCAGCGTTGCCCTTCGAATTGGCCTGTTTTCCACAGGCTTTCTATCGCTTCATGCGGTTGCCGGTGGTCAGCTACGCGATTCCCGCATTGGTGGCAATCGGCCAGGCTCGGCACTACCACAAACCACCGCTCAATCCGTTCGCGCGGCTTGTACGTGCCGTGGCGGCCAAGAAAAGCCTCCGTGTGCTTGAGACCATTCAACCGGAGAGCGGTGGGTACCTGGAAGCGATTCCGTTGACAAGCTTCGTGGTGATGAGCCTGGCGTCTATTGGAAAAAGTGACCTACCCGTCGCTCGGCGAGGAGTTGACTTTCTCTTGGCGTCAGTTCGAACGGATGGCAGTTGGCCCATTGACACGAATCTGGCCACATGGAATACAACGCTGGCAGTCAACGGATTGGCGGGCGGCGGTGAAGACGTCGCACGGCTTGAATGCCTCGATTGGCTCCTTTCCTGTCAGCAACTTGAGCGCCATCCATTCACCGGCGCGGCTCCGGGCGGGTGGGGATGGAGCGATCTCAGTGGTGCGGTGCCGGATGCCGACGACACACCTGGCGCGTTGCTTGCCTTGGCCGCATGGCGGGACGCACCATCATGCCCACCCCAGCACTGTCCAGTTTTGGAGCAGGCGGCCTGTGACGGCCTTGGCTGGCTGCTCGCATTGCAGAATCGCGATGGCGGCTGGCCGACATTCTGTCGTGGGTGGGGAGCCTTGCCATTTGACCGATCCGGCTCGGACCTGACGGCCCACGCGCTGCGAGCGATTCATGTTTGGCAACCACTGGGGGAGACGGATTCCGGGCCTTCTCATGTCGGCCCGGCAAGCCGAGCGTTTGCCCGGGCGATCGACCGCGGATTTCGTTTCTTGACCCAAGAGCAACGCTCAGATGGTAGCTGGGTCCCGTTATGGTTTGGCAACCAGGACCACCCTCGCGAGGAAAACCCCATCTACGGTACCGCGAAAGTCTTGATGGCGTATCGTGATTTTGATCGAACCGCATCAAGTGAAGCCCAGCGGGGTTTAGACTGGTTGCGAGAATCACAGAACGGCGACGGTGGCTGGGGGGGAGGAGCCTCGATTCCGACGGCACGACCAGGTGCCGCAACAAGCAGTGTCGAAGAGACTGCCTTGGCTGTCGAAGCACTGATGATGGACGTGGCTGGCGAATCGACTCAAAAGGCTGTCACAAAAGGACTTCGGTGGCTGGTCGAGGCAGTCGAATCCGGGGAGTACCTGGAAAACTCGCCGATTGGTTTTTACTTCGCGAAGCTATGGTATCATGAGAGACTCTACCCACTGGTCTTTACGGTTTCTGCGTTGGGTCGGGCCCTCACCACACCAGACCAATCGTCCCGCCAAAAATCATCGACAGCCCGCCTGACTTGCTAATCATCTGCTTGCTTTCGGAATTGAGGATATCACCTTGGCTTCAGCACCAACGTCGCGCCAATTGACCGAAAAGGCGGATTCGGGCCAACCGAAACGCAAATCACGTCGGCGGAAGACATCCCATTTGAAAGAAGTTCCGCCGACGAAGACACAGCGCGAGGAATTGCGCGGCAAGTGCGCCGCAGTCACAGCTCAACTGGATAAGAGCATTCCGCTTGCGAAGGAAGAGATGGAACGCTTCGTCCGCGAGATTCTGGATCACATGGGTCTGCCTGAATCGTATCTTGGCTGGACCATGGTGGTCTTTGCTTCCGAATTCTGGCGCGAACAGGTTGCCGCGATTCCGCCCGAACGACGGCTCTTCCTACTGCCCCACTGCTTGAAGCACGCCGAAGGGTGTCCCGCTGACTATGACGAATTCGGTTTGGAGTGCAAAGAGTGCGGTGCCTGCAGCATCGCGGACTTTCGCACCGTCGCGGACGATATGGGCTACAAGGTTTTGGTTGCCGAAGGTTCGCCGATTGTCCTGAAGATCATCGTCAGTGGCCATGTCGACGCGATCGTCGGCGTCGCCTGCCTGAATGTCTTGGAAAAAGCGATCGACAAGATATTGCTGGCAGGAATTCCTTGCATGGCCGTGTCCTTGCTCTCGAGCGACTGTCGCAATACGTCAGTGGATGAAGACTGGGTTAGCGAAATGATCGCCCTGCGTGCGGAGGTCCCGGTTCAGCAGACGCAAACCTATGTTCACCTGTTGCGTACGGCCGCCAATATGTTCGATGCTGACGAGCTGGAGCGGTTGGTGCCGCGGGCGCGCGGTGG
>JASLRF010000370.1 GCA_030744095.1 Pirellulaceae bacterium
GGCGGGACCACGGGTAGCCGCTGTTTGTGATTCAACCTCACCCTCGACTTCCAAACCAAATCGCCAGCTGCGCTGATCGGGAATCAGGACGGTTCGCATGTGGGCCGTCCCCTGTGCATTGCCGAATACTTGGGCTCCCACGATGTTCTCGTCGACTTCCTCTTCGAAATCGTCCTGCTGGGGCAACAACCGATTCAACAGATCGTCACGAACAGCCACACGCAAGTTGGCATTTCGGTAATGAACGTCCAAAATCTCCGCCAGCTTCGCAATATTCTCGCGTTCCGACCAACGAATCACCTGATAGCTGGCCGCAATACGATGCGCTGCCTCAGCGGAACGCGTTTGCTCGTACAGTTCGATATCGTCCAACAGTTGTGGATATGCAATCGGCTCGACAACCCATCGACGTAGTTCGCGTTCCAAGTCCAACATCACAGGTTGCTGAAAAACGTCTCGTTGCGCTGACGTCAGTTTGGGCGAATTCATGCGCACCAGAACATCGCGGGCCAGGGCGGCACGGACGTCAGCGTCCGCCTCTTCACAGTATTCCTGGATCTCGTCCAACCGCAGGTATTTTCGCCAAGCCGCTGCGTTGCCGAACTTGATGCGAGCCGCGTCCAGTCGGTCCTTCGTCTCCTGGCTGGAGCGACTTGCGTTCTTCGGAACATCATCCGTGGCAATCTGATGTACCTGCCGCCAAAGCAGCTCGCGACGAACGGTGGCATACGCAGCGCGCAGAATGCCAGTTCGCATCTCCTGCGACGAAGCGTTCTCGGCCAACACGCTGCCTTGTTGTGCCACGATGCTCATTTCGTCGAGCAACGGAAGCAAGTCGTTCGAGCTGAGCGATTTCTGGCGATGAACGTCTTCAAGCACTGTGATTGCGTGTGCCGCCCATGATTGCGTCTCGTCGAACCTCTGCAACGGGCGAAACTGTTCGATCAGCGAGACGGCATTGGGCCAACCGTGAGGAGTCTTGGGAATCGCCTCGGCCCGCTGGGGCAGGACGGGTGAATCCGATCCTGATGAAACTGGGATTGACCGTTTCGCGGGCGCTGCAACGCTACTTGCAAGAAGAGAAGGTCCCGATGTTCGCTCCGGCGTCCGCACAGGCAACTGCACTCGGTCAGCGACTGGCGGCACCGCCACGACCTGATGGCGAGGTGCCGCGAATTCAGGCAATTCGATGGGAGCAACATTTGCAATCCCGGCCAGCGACGGATCAGCCCTTGGCAAATGTGTGATCACGCTCGGTGCGGGGAAGACGGCGATCAATTGACTGGCTTCCGGTTCGCTGGCAGATAGAGCCTCGTCTGGTGGCGAGCTGACCGAAACGGATTGGATGAAGACTGGCGTGGTAGGTGCGATCGCGACGGCCCTTCCTGCCTGTCCATTGCTCGTCGATGGACGAGAAGTAACGACACTCCTCCAAGTGAAGGGAGCCAACAAGGTCAACACAATGAGACACCCAACAGCGCCTAGGTAGTGCCAAATTGGTAAGGCGTATTTGACTTTCCGCATTCTTACCTCGCTCTCCGTACCGAAATCCGCAAGCTGACGAGCACTCGTGCGATACCACAGGTCATCTGAATGGATCGGTAACAACGGGGTAGAGAATGGAATTAGTTTTTCCAAACCGAACGATTAAATCGTTTCATCCAACTAACTTAGGGGTGCTCGAAGCTGGTCATGCCGTTTGTTCTGATTAGGAAAGGCGGGAACGTGACCGTCGCAGGTCATCTTATTTCTTGCAGAGCACCGTATCGTCATTAACCGATTTCAGACAAAGACAAGACTGCCGGAGGATACGCTCGGACATCCCAATCAAAAGTGTCAGGCAACTGCGTCGTCTCGAATCGTCCGTCGGATTCGACCAACAATACGCTGCCGCTGGGTAACAGCGCCAGAATGTCGTCGATCATGGCCGAAAGTTGCGGCCAGCGCTCAAGGTAGAAGTCGTAGGGGGGACAGCAGAAAACGACCGTCGGCTCATCTGCCTCCACCATAACGCGCTGCACCCAATTAAACGTATCGCCGGAAAAAACGTCGATCTTGTCCTCGATCTTCAACTCGGCCGCGGTATCGTGGATCAGTCTCGCATTCGGAAAACGACGTTCGATCAGCACGGCGTTGGCGGCACCACGGCTGATCGCTTCAAATGCCATAGCCCCGGTACCAGCAAACAGATCGATCACATGTTTGCCTTTGATTGTCGGTCCCAGCAAGTTGAAGGCGGCCTCGCGGACACGGTCTTTCATGGGCCGGGTGGCGGGATCCCCATCGTAGCGGATGGCCCGGCCCCGCATGGCCCCGCCAATAATCCGGATGGTGGGAAGCTTGTTCCGTCCCTTAGAGGACTGCTTCACGGGTAAGTTCTCCACAAAATTAGCTGGTTTCAGGTGGTTGATTGGCCCACGACGTCTTTTCTCGTGCGGGCACTTGGCTTACCTTAAATGACTCTGACGGCACAAGTCCGGCTCAAACCGCGGAAGTTGCCGGCCAAACAGGCGAATCTGGCGGCTCTCGCGGCAAACCAAAGGCCGTCGTCGCTTTCAGAGTCGGTGCGAACCGGATAAAGTCGTCGTCCGTATTCGTTTTAGCTAGTCAGAGGGATGACCGGCAAGGCACTGCTAACAACGAAATCCAACTTTGTTTGATATTGAGGAATGAGAATCATGTCACGTAAATGGCTACGCCAATGTCCGTTGCTGGTTGCCCTGGTATGCACAATCGGACTGGGGACGAGCGTTCTCGGCCAGGACACCACCCAAGGTGCCGCTCAGCCTCCCACGACCCCAGCGGCAACGGAGTCTCCAGACACGACTGAGACGCCAGAGGCAGGTAACCAGGCGGCGCCAGCTAAAGAGGCGTCGGCATCTGCCCCAGCGGCGGACAAGGCGGCGTTTGCTGCGAAACTAGAGCAGTGGAGGACCATCCTCAAGTCGCTACGCGCCCTGCCACCTCGCTATGCGCTCGCCAAGGAGCCCGAAGCCGTCGAAATCCAAAAGGAATGGGATGACTTGATCGCGCAAGGCGAACGCTTGATTCCTGAATTGCGAGCCGCGGGCAAAGCCGCATATGCATCCGCACAAGGTGGAGATCGGGCCATCGAGCGATTTCTGACCAAGTTGTTGGCCGATGATATTGCCCACGATCGATACGAGCAGGCGTACGAACTGGGCACTTCGCTGGTCGCCAGCGGTTGTGATGTGAAAGAAGTGTTTGACGCAAGCGGTGTAGCGGCATTTTGCACCAACGATTTCGACGGTGCCGAAACGCTCCTGAAGCGTGCCCAAGACGCTGGCGGTCTGTCCGAAAAGGGTCAAGAAAACCTATCGTTGATCGATGAATACAAGTTGTATTGGGCGAGCGAAAAGGAGCTTCGCGAGAAAGAAGCTGCCGCCGATGATCTACCCCGCGTGAAAGTTACTACGAATCGTGGCGAACTGATCGTCGAGTTGCTTGAAAACGAAGCTCCCGACACGGTTGGTAATTTCATCAATCTCGTCGAGTCAAAGAAATTCTATGATGGGCTCGGCTTTCACCGCGTGTTGCCAGGTTTTATGGCCCAGGGAGGTTGCCCACAAGGTGACGGTTCCGGTGGTCCTGGGTACATGATCAAGTGCGAAGTAGATGCCGAGAATCATCGCAATCATTTCCGTGGTTCGCTGAGCATGGCGCACGCGGGCAAGGATACTGGCGGCTCACAGTTTTTCTTGACCTTTGTGCCAACGGCACACCTCAATGGTAAACACACGGTTTTTGGCCGCGTGATCGAGGGCATGGATGTGCTCGCAAAACTTCAACGCGTCGATCCATCGGAAGCGGGTTCGCCAACGAAGCCCGATACGATTATCAAAATGGAAGTGCTCCGCAAGCGAAAACACGAGTACAAACCAAACAAGTCACAATGATACAATAGGTCCGATCATGGTTTATCGCTGTGTGTCCGCGGGGTTGGCTGTGTTGTTGAGTGTTGCCGCTCTAACGTCAATTGGCGCGCAAGATGACGTCGCTGCCAAGGACGACGCCGCGGCACGCGCGGAGAAGGCCATTCGCCCCTTTGCGGAAGTATCGGCCGAGTGGGATTCGACGTACAAGAGCATCAGTGAATTAGAGGACAAATACCGCACCGCGCCCGCAGCCGAAAAGGG
>JASLRF010000371.1 GCA_030744095.1 Pirellulaceae bacterium
ATAGGCACCGACATCGGCTTCCCCCTTTTCACCCTTTGCGTGGCCACCGTAGCCGCGGCCTTCGCGGAAGATGCCGATGCGACCATCGGTCCATTTACCCGTCACGACGATCTTCCCCTCTTCTTCGGTGCGCGTAACCGATTTGCAACCGGTCCCCATCACGGTGAACAACGATTCGCAGCCATGAATCCCGTACCAAAACAGATCGGGATGCGTCGATTCCAGACTGGCTGGGCTATGGGTCTCGCAGCGAGTGATCTTGCCCAATGCACCTCCCCGTGCCGCCTGAGTCGCTTTGCCGTAACGAAGCGAAGATGATGAGAACATCGGCACACCTGCTTTTTCAGCTGCCGCATAAATCGCCACGGCATCTTTCAACGACCCGGCCACCGGTTTGTCGATGAACAGCGGCTTGCCTGCTTTGATGACCGGTAGCGCTTGTTCAAGATGCGGTCGGCCGTCGTTGGTTTCCAACAGGACACAATCGACCCGTTCTATGAGGGCGTCGATCGAATCCACAATTTCAACGCCCAGTTCCTTCACCTTTTCTGTATACCCAGGTACGCGACTCACACTGGACTCGATGTCGGGACTGCCTTTCGGATAGGCCGCCACCACGCGACAACCGGAAACATCGTCGGCCGCATCGGGGGCATTCAAGATCTTCGAGAAGGCAAGCACATGGGAAGTATCCAAGCCAATGATGCCCAGTTTGAATTGCTTGGCCTGATCATCACCAAGTCCAACTGCCGAGAAACTAAACACCAGGCAGCAGACAGCTAGAACGTGCGACAATGTGCGGATCATGGTTTGACCTCAGGAATGGGGCGCGGTAGGAGTTGGGGCCGATAGCCTCCAATTCTATCAGGCGTGATACAGACTAGCCACCTGATCGGAATAGCCATTGTAGAGTTGACTTGGGAAAACTTCTTTCGTCCCCAACATCCACTCTTCATGTTGCGGCCACGGTATCGGAACATTCGGTTCGACATTGGACTCAAACGGATAGGCGCCAGGGCTCAATGTTGTCCAAAAGGTCGCCGGTTCGTGATCGACGAATTCGATTTGGTCGATCGACTTGATCGACTTGAAACCGTACTTCCAAGGCACCACCAACCGCAATGGTGCGCCATGTTGTTTGATCAGCGGACGTCCGTAGACACCGGTGGTCAACAGCGTCAATTCGTTCATTGCCTCGGCGATCGTTAGACCTTCCACATACGGCCAGGGAAATTCGCTGGATTGCTGTTGCGAAGCCTGGTCAGGTCGATTGAAGGAAATAAATCGCACATGGGTCGCCGTGGACAACGGGTCGGCATCTTTCAGGAGTCTCGCTAGTGGAATTCCGGTCCAGGGCACAGCCATCGCCCAACGTTCGACGCATCGATGACGATACTGTCGTTCCACCAAGACGTCCGCATACGATTTGTGAAACTCGGCCAAATCCATCCGAATCTCATTGCGACACAGACCGGCTACTTTTACGGTCCACGGATATGGTTCAAACGAATCGACCCACCGCCAGCTATCCTTGAAGCTGCTGAATTCGTAGAAGTTGGTGTAGCGTGCGGCTTCGACCTGATCCGTTTCCGGTCGACCGTAAGTGAACTGCGTCTCGCGCGGCGCTGGAAACTGTTCAGCCAGTCGACCTTCATAAGTTGGTTCGACCTGACCCCCAGCAATCACTTCTTCGTCAGTACCACGCCACGTCCGCCAGCCCAGATAGCCGGCAACCGCTGCCGCGCCAATCCCAAGACCGGCCGTCGCCAGCCACTTGCGGCGGTTGAAGAAGACATGCTCGGGGGTCTCCGAATCGCTGTCTGGATCGAGTGGATCTTTCTCGTGAATGAACATTGTTCTTACCCGCACAACATTGCCAGGTCATTGAAGAAACCAGGGTACGTTTTCCGCGTGCAACTTGGGTCAAGAATAACGATTCCCGGCGTTCGCAGCCCGACCAGCGCCAAACTCATCGCCATCCGATGGTCGTTATAGGTGACGATTTCCGCGCCTTGCAGCGGACGTGGACTAATTCTCAGGCCGTCGGGCAATTCGTCAACTTTCGCCCCGACCCTTCTTAGCTCACGCGCTAGATCGCCGATACGATCGGTCTCTTTGTGCCGAATGTGTGCCACGCCGGTAATGGTCGTGGGGCCATCAGCAAACAGGGCTACGGCGGACAATGTCTGCACCGTATCACTAATCGCATTCATGTCGATATCGATGCCGTGCAGCGCGCCACCGGTCACTTGGATTCCTTCCGGCCGATGCTCGACGGCACATCCCATGGAAGCGAGACAGTCGCAGAATGCGACATCACCTTGCAGGGCATCGCGCGTGAGACCCTCCACCAACACACGACCGCCGGCAATGGCCGCCGCGCCCCAGAAATAGCTGGCCGCCGAGGCATCGGGTTCGATTTCATAGCGTGCCGCGCGATAGCCATCGCCGTGGGAAATCACGAAACGCATCAGGTCGCCCGCGCTCACCTGAACGCCAAAGGCCTCCATCACGGCGAGTGTCATCGTAACGTACGGTTGGGAGACCAATTCGCCATCGACCGCCAATTCGACATCACCGCGCGCCGCTGGAGAGGCCATCAGCAGACCGCTGAGAAACTGACTCGAGATGTCTCCCCGAATTGTGGCCCTTCCCCCGGCCAGGCCGGTGCCGTCGATCCGAACTGGTGGACATCCGTTGTCAGTCTCGCTGGTCACGTGACCACCTAACTGATTCAGTGCGTCAATCAAGTCGGCAATCGGTCGCTCTCGCATCCGTTGGATCCCATTCAGACGAAACGTGCCGTGGCACGCCGCTAGCATGGAGGTAAGAAAGCGAATGGTGGTTCCGCTGTTGGCGACAAATAAATCTGCCTCGGTCCGCGGAACGGCACCCGCGCCGCCGGTTACAGTTAGCCTCGCGGCATCCGCATCATGTTCAATTGACAGTCCCAGCCGCCCCAGCGACTCGATCATGACCTGCGTGTCTTCACTGTCCAGCGCCCCCTCAAGCGTTGACGTACCTTCGGCCAGCGCCGCACAAACCAACGCGCGATTGGTAATGCTCTTCGAACCGGGTGGACGAATGTCAGCATCCAGCGGACCGGTTTGTTGAATCTCTATCCGCTCGACCACAATCGTGGAGGCTTTCTCGTGGAGGGAGTTATTTCTCAGCGATCTTCCACAAGTACCGGTTGCTGCGTACGTACAACGCCCCGTCGGACACTGCTGGCGAACCTAAGACGGTTTCGCCGAAATCGTTGGTGCCTACGATCTTGCCGGACTCGCCCAACTGTACGACCTTGGCCTTTCCGTCGGCGTTGACGCAGAAAATCCGATTCCCGGCCAGGACAGGCGTCGACCAGTGGCGGCCTCCGATCCGCACTTGCCACAAACGTTTGCCGTCTTTCAAATCAGCACAAGAAAGCACGCCGGCACCGTTCACCGCGTAGACCCGATCACCTGCCACAATCGGGCTCGCCGGAGACGGGTTCAACTGGCTGGAATTCCAGGCCAAGGCCGGCGTGGTCGCCCCGGCGGGCAGGTCCAGCGCGGTCAGCCCGTTAGCGGGTACGAATATACGGTCGTCGCTAACCGCCAAAGAAGGCGTTGTTTCGCAGGGCAATTCGAATTTCCAGAGTTGTTCGCCCGTCCGTATATCATGACCAACCAAACCGGTCTTTGACTGCAAGATAACAGACGTCTTGCCACCGCGCTTACCGGGCATGACCACCGGCGAGGCCCAGTTTGGGTTGCGTGCACGATCGACACGCCACCGCGTTTCACCCGTCGCAACATCAACACCCATGGCAAATGACTCACCCTGACTCTCGATCTGCACCATCACGGTTTCGTCGGCGACGACAGGCGACGACGACATGCCAATATCATTGCCGGCTTTCGGAAAATCGAACGCCAGGCCGCGATACCACAACAGATTTCCATCCAAGTCCAGGCAGATCAGATCATTGGACGAATAGAACGCGAAAATGCGCTGGCCGTCGCTGGCTGGAGTCGGCGCGGCCACGGCGCTGAACGGATGAGTCAACGTACGACCGGTCGCCCAGAATTGACGACTCCAAATCTGTCTTCCCGTCTCGACATCGTACGCCAGCACGTGCAGCCGATCTTGATTGACCCCACTGGAAGACGTCACGATCACTCGACCTTTGACGACAATCGGGCTGGAGGCCGATTTCCCTGGCAATTCCGACCGCCAGGCAATGTTCGTCTCGCCGTCCCATGAATCCGGCGGCGCTTCGTCCAGCGATACACTCGCTCCATTGTTCCCGCGAAATTGCAGCCAGTCAGCGCCGCAGACGGCCAACGCAACAAAAACGAATCCCAAAGAGGCTACTGTTCGATACATGGTGATGCTCGTCTTGTTTCAAAGAGTAAATGAGGTTGGCCCGCGTCAGCATGGCGCGGCGCGTGTCTTTATCGCCGCGTAACACGATCGTTAGGGGCGTTGCCACGTTTCAACGCAACGCGGTCTTGCGACAAGAGCGCCGTTCCCAACTCGTCGCAAATGCGAAGTTGAAACTGCCATCGTTGAGCCCAGCTTTCTTCCTGCTCGTTCTGCGCGACTTTCACAAGTATCGTGTTACGCCCTTTTTTCAGCTTGGTCTGCATTACGTATTGATCGACTTCCATGCCGGAATGGTAAACCTGATTGGCCGTCAGTAAGGTGCCATTAAGCCACAGTTTGTTGGCGTTGATACAACCGATTCGAAAATCAGCCGATCGGCTTTCGGCAGAATCGAATTCCGCATACGCATAGGCCACGGTGCCTTTGTGTTCGTCAGT
>JASLRF010000372.1 GCA_030744095.1 Pirellulaceae bacterium
TGGCGTGGAACCAGCTCACGGTGTTGTGGCACGGTCTCCTGACCGTGACACTAGGCCGAACCATGGGTTTCATCGCCGATTGCCAACGTCGTTTCCTTAGATTTGGGCTAACCGGAATAACCGGCAATCGCCTCGACATGGCAAGCCTTTTCCGCGAAACAACCGATGCAATCAGACAGGATTGTCGCCGCAGAACCGTTCGACCCCTCTCTAGCAGATTTATGCCCTCCACATCTGAATCCCAAAACGTGATGGAAGACATTGATTCCCGCCAGAACGATGTCCTCGCAAGGCTCGACGAGCTAAATGAGCAGATCGAGTTCTTGCTCAATGAAAGCCGTCCAACGGCCACGGAACAAGAGTCGGTCGAATCCCCCGATTCGGAGTCCGCCGGGCTCGCTGCGCACCTCAGTCTGGGCGATCCAGCCGCCCCGATTTCGCAATCGCCAGCAGCAGCCTGAGCCCAACCATGATGCTCACGATGCAGCCCGTCAGGCCCAACAGCGAGATCTTGTGCAGTCCGCCGATATAGGTACTCTCTGGAAACAGCACCGGCGGTACTTGTTGGCTCAGCAGTAGTGCCGACCCCAGGAACAGCGAACTGGCCATCATCGCCAAGACCAACCGGTTTACCGATGGTCCTAATCTACGATGGTCGAGATGGACGTCGAATTTTCCTGCCTGGATCTGGGCGAGGATCTCGGTGATGCGGCGCGGGAGGATTTCGGCCAGCTGCTCGACTTCGAAGTACATCCGCCGCATTTTCTTGACTTGGCGCGATGGCGACAGGCGCTTTAGCACCATCTTGCGATGAAACGGCTGCAGCACCTCCATGAGGCTGAAGTTGGGATTCAGCTGATTGGTTGTTCCTTCCAATGTGACCAGCGCTTTGATCAGAATACTGACCTGCGGTGGCAGCGTTACGCCGAATCGGTGAATGATATCGAACATATCACTGAGCGCACCACCGAGATCGAAATGATCCAGCGACTGCGTGGCGTAGTGCCCAACGAAGTCCGCGATATCAATGGCCAATGCCCCTTCGTCCAGTTCGGGCGGCGGTGTGCCGACCTTCTTAATCAATGCTGTGAGAATCGTCACATCTTGACCAACAATGGCAAACAGCATCTCTTCGATATCCTCACGCAACCGCTCTCCAATCCTCCCAACCATGCCGAAGTCTAGAAGTCCAATCACGTTGCCCGGCAAAACCATAATATTCCCTGGATGGGGATCGGCGTGAAAGTGGCCGTGGGAGAAGATCATCTCCAGATACAGTTCCGCGATGCGGTGTGCGACAACATTCAGGTCGAGGCCTTGAGCGACCAGTTGCCGCGGATCCTCAAGCTTGACGCCATCCAGCTGCTCCATGGTAATCACGCGTGGCGTACAGAGCTCTTCGATCGGTTTGGGGATTCGCACCTTGTGAATATTGTGAAACTGCCCTGCAAACTGCAACAAGTTGCGTTCCTCGCGACCGAAGTCCAATTCGCGTCGCAACGTCCTGGCCATTTCCGCGACAGTTGTCGCAGGTCGATAGCGTTTGAATTCAGGAATGCTCTCGGCCAACTGGGCCAGCCCCGCCAGCACCTCGAGGTCTTCGCGGACGGTTTTTTCGATCTTATCGTGTTGGACTTTGACGACCACCTGTTCGCCCGAACGTAAACGCGCCGAATGGACTTGACCAATCGATGCCGAGGCAATCGGCTCGTCGCAGAATTCGGCAAACAGTTCGTCAATGGGCTGTCCTAGCTCGGCTTCCACAATACGGCGGATAGCCTCGGGCGGGTCAGCGGGCACATCGGATTGCAGCTTCGAGAGTTCATTGGCTTGCTCTCGGCCAACCAGGTCGGGCCGCGTGCTAAGCAGCTGCCCGAGCTTGATGAAAGTGGGCCCCAAATCAGTCAGTGCCATCCGAATCCGAGCCTCGCGCGGATGTCGGGCAATGGCTTCGCCATCTCGGGCCTTCAATTGGTCTTTGACAAAGTCCAGATTGAAGCGGCTGATCCAATCGGCCAGACCATACCGGCTGAGCACCGAAATGATCTCGGTCCCCCGTCTGACATTGCGATAGATCTGTGGAATCGAGCTGATTTTCATGGAAAAAACGGCGGCAAGCCGCTTTCCTGATGCGACGATCAGTGTGAACGATCGGTGAGTCTATCCGATTCTAGCTTGCCCCACGGCGTTCTTCCATCGGCGACGCCGGGGTCCGTTTGATAAGCTACGCTTGTGATTCGGTACGCAATGTACCATGCCCAGCGTCTGGTTTGGCCTAATGGGGCAACGGGTTTGGCCTTACGCGGCAACGGGGATCCTTGATAGGATAACTAGCTTTGCCCCTCATCACTCCCGCCCAGTAGAGACACGAATGCGTCGCCAGGACATCCGCAACCTTGTTATCATCGCCCATGTTGACCATGGCAAAACGACCTTGGTCGATTGCTTGCTTCGCCAGAGCGGCCAGTTTCGAGACAACCAACTGCAGGGTGAGTGCATCCTGGATTCCAACGAGATTGAACGCGAGCGAGGAATCACGATTCTGGCCAAGAATATCGCGATCCCGTACAAGGGGATCAAAATCAACGTCATCGATACACCGGGCCATGCTGACTTTGGGGGTGAGGTCGAGCGGGTGATTCGGATGGCGGACGGAGCCTTGTTGTTGGTGGACGCGGCCGAAGGCCCCTTGCCTCAGACTCGCTTTGTGCTCTCAAAAGCACTCGAATTCGGTCTCACGCCAATCGTCGTCGTCAACAAGATTGATCGTGGTGACGCCCAACCAATGGAGACGTTGGATACCACCTTTGAGTTATTGATGGAATTGGGTACCGAACACAATTTGGACGATTTCCCCTACCTTTTCGCCAGCGGCAAAGATGGCTACGCCACACATGACCCCACAGTCAAAACGGACTCGATGGCACCACTTCTGGAGATGGTGCTAAAGAACGTGCCCGGGCCCGACGTCACGCTTGACGCGCCTCCGCAAATGCTCATCACGACGCTGGATTGGTCAGAATATGTTGGACGGATTGCAATCGGGCGCATTCAGTCCGGAGAACTGCGTCAAGGCCAGAAGGTCTTGCTCAGCAAACCTGACAACCAGTTCGAACCCGCCACCATTAGTTCTCTACAGATCTTCGAGAACCTTGGGCGGCGGGACGTTGACACGGCTAAGGCGGGCGAAGTCGTTGCCATTGTTGGTTTGGAAGAAGCAGAAATCGGAGACACGGTTTGCGATACTCAGCAGCCAGAACCGTTGGCGCGGCTGAGCGTCGACGAGCCGACGTTGGAAATGATCTTCAGCATCAACACGTCAACGTTGGTTGGCCGCGAAGGCAAATACGTCACGACGCGGCAGTTGAAGAATCGTCTGATGAAGGAACTGGACCGCAACGTGGCACTCCGAGTCCGGCCCGTACCGGGCAGCGATGCTTTGGCGGTCGCTGGTCGCGGTGTACTCCATTTGTCCGTGCTGATCGAAACGATGCGCCGCGAGGGGTTTGAACTGTCGGTCGGAAAACCACGCGTCATCGTTCGCGAAAACGACGGCGTGAATGAGGAGCCGTTCGAGTCCCTGGTGATTGAAGTCCCTACCGACAAACTCGGTCCCATCATGGAGCTTGTTGGCGAGCGACGTGGGGCATTGGAACAGATGAATACGCGTGGCGACTTTACGTTTGCCGCATTTCTGATTCCTGCACGAGGCCTGATCGGGCTGCGGACACGGTTGCTCAATGCCACCCAGGGCACAGCCATCATTCATCATCGCTTTGCCAAGTACGCGCCGCTTGAAGGTGACATCCCGCGACGCACCAACGGCGTTATGGTCTCCATGGTAAGCGGCAAAGCGGTCGCATTTGGGCTGGACGGACTCCAGCAGCGAGCCGACCTGTTTGTGGGCCCTGGCGACGAAGTCTACGAAGGGATGATCGTCGGCGAGAATGTTCGTGACAACGACATGGACGTGAACCCGACGAAAGAAAAGAAGCTCACCAACATGCGAGCTTCAGGCAACGACGACAACATTCTCCTCAAGCCACCACGCAAAATGTCGTTGGAAGCCGCCTTGGAGTATATCGAAGAAGACGAATTGGTGGAGATTACGCCCACGCAGATTCGCTTGCGGAAAGTGTTGCTCAAAGAGACCGATCGCCGCAAGGAAGCTCGCCGGCGAGCGTGACGGGGGTTGATTTCCACGCATTGAGTACTTTGTGGGCCGCGAACAAGCATAGCGGAACAGGGGTGACGGGGTCGGCCAACACCTGAAAACGGCATAGTGCCTAGTGCTTTGTCAATTCTTGATTTAGGGTTGAAGAAGAATGGTCGCCCGGCGA
>JASLRF010000373.1 GCA_030744095.1 Pirellulaceae bacterium
GCCGGCGCGGTTTACGGTGGGTCGCTGTTCGGTAGCTAACCGCACGCATCCACTGCTCGTTTCTCAAGAGAAATCCAAGCTCAGGCAGGCGTTCTCGGCTACGCGTTTGGCTCCCGGCGCGGACTTCCTATAATGATGTCATGAACGCTGCGGCAAGATCCAACCCCCGATCGATCACGGAATCACCCTGGTACTGGGCCTATGTCTTTTGTACGGGGGGCCTGATTGCGTTGGTCGTGATGGGACCGCGGTACACGCAACGGCAAATACAAATTGAACAGAACAGGCAGAAGCGACAGTGGGCCGCACAACGCGTTGCCGGCCAGGCACAGAGTGATTCGCGGTCGGACATTGAAGGAACGTCGATCGCCTTGTGGCCTCTGTTTGTCGCGCTAGGTTCAGTCCTGGCGGTTGCCTGGATGAAGTTGATTCGCGACCATCTGAAGCGTCAAACACAGGTGGCCGAACCTTCGATCGAAGCTGAAACTGACAACGGTGTCGCTGTCGATGCCGTCACAGCCGACGGAGGACGCCAATGACGCTCCTCGAATCACCGATTCTGGTGATCGTCATCGGTTTGACCACGGCCGCGCTGCTGGGCGGTTTGTGGCTGCAGACCGGGAAACGCATCTTGCTGGTGTTGCTGGTAGCCATCTTGGCGTTGACTGCCGCCGGTATCATTTTTGAACGTTCCGTTGAAACAGATCGTGAGCAAATCGAAAAGACATTGCATCGAATCGCTCGTGACATCGAACGAAACGACCGGCCTGCGGTTCTAGCTCACATCCATTCGCAAGCCACGCAAATCCGACAAGCGGCAGCGACGGAAACGGCAATGTACGAATTTGAACAGGTCAAAATCAAATCGAACCTGCAAATCGACGTCGATGCCAGTACGGAACCCAAGACGGGGACCGCCCGGTTTAACGTCGTTGTGATCGGCAGCGGCGGAAGACTTGGCAAAGGGAGCCGCGTACCCCGCTATATGACGCTCGAGTTGGAACAAGAAGACGGTGCCTGGCGGGTGCTGAACTACGATCACGAGGATGCCAGCGTGGGTTTCAAAAGGCGATAGTGCCACTTCCCTACTAAGGTGCGGTCGTGTCAGGCCGAGGCAGCCGGGGTGAGTCCGATGGCATCAGTTTCTCGCGTTGATACGGATCCGGAGTGTTGAAAGGCAAGTGATGCCCTTCCCGCTCGGGATAAAGGTCGAACAGTCCCGCACCGGGTCGACCGGGCGCACTACCCGGACCAGCGGGCGGTGGCACCGATCCGCCGGGCAAGATGGGGCCAGGCGAAGCGATAGGGGGCACCACGCCACCTCCACCGCCGCGGAAACCGCCGCCGTAGCCGCCGAAACCGCCGCCACGAAATCGCGGTGTCGACAAGTACGAGGGTACCGAATAGGGTCGGAAGGGAAAACGCCATTCACCGTACGGTCGCACAGGATCGCCGTATGTTTCGACGACGTGGTAGTTGTCCATGCTGGAACCAACTTGGATGCTGCTCCGCGTATGGTGGAAGCCGCTACGCTGATAGTTCCCTTGCGCTTGCGTATAGAACGGACCGATGGGAGCGTACTGCTGCACGGGTTGGCCGGTCTGCGGATCGTGTGTGAAGTACGAACGCGCAGTAACCCAATCGCCGGCACGGGAAACCGACGTCATCAGTGCAAACATGCCGCAGAACGCGAACAGGATGTGACGAGTCTTCATGGGAGAAAGCCTTTTCAATGATTTGAGGAGATTCTCACGGCTCCGGCTCTCTCACCCTCCCAACGTGTTTCGTATACCTTCGGCTTTAATGTAAGTCGTTCTTCGCGAAGCGAACAGCGATCATAAAACGGCTGCCACCTTCTGCTTTCAACCACCCGGTTTCTGCACCATCAATTCACCGAGTTGCGGGTCATAGACGTACGTCTGGCCCGCCGGTAATGTCGGCAGTTGGATCTGGTTGGCCTTGATGATCTTGCTCATGAATTCATCGTGTGATTTTGGTTTGCGGCCCTCGGTTGCCGCGAATAACTTGACCGCACTTGGAATCTGGATTTCAAACACCGCGCGTTGCTTGAACGCGAACAGGCTTCGGGCCGGCTGCACAATCATCGCGCCAACGCCTTGTTCGTTGTCTAGACTCTGGCCCTGCTTGCCAACACCAGCTTCCGCGCGGACTCGCTCGCCACCGCCGGCGACGGGCAGGTTCGGATCGAATGTGGGCGGTGTCGTAGCCTGTGGCTGAACAGGGGGATAGTTGGGCGCGGGCGGCTGTTGTCCCGTTGACGTTTCACCGGCACCCGGGATCCCCGGCACCATGGAACTTGGGATTGTTGGGCCTTCCGATGTTGCCGTTGGATCTGAACCATCGTCCTCGTTGGAGGCCGTCTCATAAACTGGCCTCAAGCATCCGCAACAGATACAAGTCAAGCAGACGAGCGTCAGCGCTGTAAAAGTTGATGAGATTCTCATGTTCCGTAACTCCCAAGACCAGTTTGTTTTGTGGCAATGACCGCCGATCATTGTTGCAGGTTACATCCTTGTCGCCAACTAATCGGAGGCGGCGATCATTGCGGCGGAGGCAGTTTCAAATCCCAATTGAGCATTTCTTCGAGCATCGTGGTCTTGGTCATGTCGTATTGCAGTGGTGTTAAAGTCACATAGCCGTTTTGCAGAGCGGCAAGGTCCGTTTCCGGTGCATCGGTCGGTGCCGGCGGATCGCCCGTCGCCCAGTAGTACGTTCTTCCCTTGGGATCCTTGCGTTTGATGAACTCCTCGCCGTACCGCGCGACCCCCATCGGGACCACATGGACGCCCCGCGAGTTTTCCACCGCAGCCGTCGGGATATTCAAATTGTAAAGTCGTGGTTCATTCTGGCGGGTTGCCAAGATCTGTTCGATCACCGAACGAGCCAATCGGCCCGCCTGATCAAATTCTGCGTGTTCGTCGTATTCCAGTGACACGGCGATGCTGGTGATGCCAAAAAAAGCGCCCTCGATCGCAGCGGCCACGGTGCCCGAATAAAGCACGTTAATGCCTGCATTGAGCCCTCCGTTAATCCCACTGACGACCAAGTCCGGACGCTTCGGACAAAACTCAGAAATACCCAACTTAACGCAATCTGCCGGGCTTCCTTCGACTGCCCAGCCACGTTGCCGATCCCCTTCGTAGACTTCTTTGCAAATCAGCGGACTCAGAAACGTAATTGAATGCCCCACACCGCTCTGTTCGGTGGCAGGTGCAACGACCGAAACGTCGCCCAAATGCTGTAGTTCACGCTCCATAGCTGCGAGGCCCGGTGCGTAGATTCCGTCGTCGTTGGTTAGCAAAATCTGCACGTGCGATGGTTCCTTCTGGCAACAGCGTGCGAAAAAAAAGACTTCCGTTGTCAATTCTCATCATAGTTGCGTGTCAAAAATCAATCAATGAAGGGCAGCCTAAGTCCTGCATTTTAAAGGATTTGCGGCGTCCTATAACAGTTAGTTCGGTTGTCCGGCCTCATTTCAGACATCCCATGTCCTGGTCAACCGTCACCGCGACTGCCCCCATCAGAGTCCTAGGCGATTGGCGTGCCGATCCTTATAATTCGCGATTCCCGTCCGCCCGCACTGCCGCGGGCGTTTTTCGTTGGATGTAAAGCATGAGCAGTATGGCGGAATCGGTTCAATCAATGGCGGGCAGTGTTACGCACGAGCGCGTGTTGGTGCTCGATTTTGGAGCACAGTACGCCCAGCTCATCGCGCGCCGCGTTCGCGAACAGAATGTTTATTGTGAGCTGGTTCGCCACGACATCACTCCCGCACAGATCAAACAGCATGCACCGCGCGGCCTGATCCTGTCCGGCGGACCATCCAGTGTTTATGCAGACAACGCGCCCAAGTGTGATCCTGGCATTTTCGATCTCGACATTCCCGTCTTGGGTATCTGCTACGGGATGCAGTTGGCCTGCGATGCGTTAGGGGGCGATGTCGAAAACGCTCCGGCGCGCGAATTTGGTCGCGCCCGCTGCGAAGTGACCAACGAATCCGACCTGTTTGCCGGCTTCCCGCAGGAAACCGATGTCTGGATGAGCCACGGTGATCAGGTCTCGCAAGTCAACGAGGGCTTTATCCCTCTGGCTCGTACCAAGACCTGCCCGATCGCGGCCGTCAAGCATTCCAGCCGCCCGGTTTACGGTTTGCAGTTTCACCCCGAAGTGACACACACGCCGGACGGCGCGTTGCTGCTGCGAAACTTTCTGATTTCAATCTGCGGCTGTTCGGGTAACTGGCGATTGGGCGATTTCGCCAAGGAAGCGATTCACGAAATTCGAAAGCGAGTAGGTGAATCACGGGTGATCTGCGGTCTTTCGGGTGGTGTCGATTCGTCCGTCACCGCAGCGCTGCTCTATTCGGCCATCGGTCCCCAACTATCCTGCATCTTGGTCAATAACGGCCTGTTGCGCAAAAACGAACAAGAGTCGGTGATCGCCGAGTTTACTGACCACTTCAAAGCGGACCTGCATGTGGTCGACGGCGAAGCGAGGTTCCTCGATAAACTCGCAGGTATCACAGAACCACAAGAGAAACGGCGGCGGATAGGTTTCGAATTTATCGAGTGCTTCAAGGAAGAGGCCGCCAAGATCGATGATGCTCAGTTTCTCGCCCAAGGCACGCTGTACCCGGACGTGATCGAAAGTGGCGCGGCGCACGACGGTCCGGCGGCCACTATCAAGCTACATCACAACGTAGGAGGGCTACCCGAACAGCTTGGCTTTGAGTTGATCGAACCGCTTCGCGATCTGTTTAAGGACGAAGTGCGACGTTTAGGACTCGAGCTAGGTCTACCGGAAGACCTGGTTTGGCGGCATCCTTTCCCGGGCCCCGGATTGGCGGTGCGCTGTTTGGGTGAAGTGACGAGTGAACGACTCGAAATCCTTCGCGAAGCCGACGCGATTGTCGTCGACGAAATCAAGGCAGCTGGCCTTTATCGCAAGACATCGCAGGCGTTCGCCGTGCTTCTGCCCGTCCAAAGCGTTGGTGTTATGGGCGACGCACGAACGTATGAAGACGCAATCGCGATTCGCTGCGTAGACACGGACGACTTCATGACAGCCGATTGGAGCCGCCTGCCAACAGACCTCCTGGCGCACATGTCGACGCGAATCATCAACGAAGTCAAAGGCGTTAACCGCGTCTGCTACGACATCAGCAGTAAACCGCCAGCAACGATCGAATGGGAATAGCGCGCCCCTCTCGGCTGGTCACCGATGACACCAACAATAGTTAACGCACTTCGAAAAAAAAGAAGCTCGGTTGTGGTGGACAACCGAGCTTCCGAAGTGTGAGGTGTCTGTTTCGCTACGGGAAGCGGGGCGAGCAAGGTGGTGGTGGTGGAAAGGTGCTCGGACCCGTGTCGAAACAGACTGAGGCAAAATGAGGATACTCTAGCAACGCTTCATGTCGCCATGATGTTGAATCGACCACTCACACGCGATACAGCCATGCTTTTCAGTGCGGACCATACAGCTGCCAAAACCGTTACTGCCGTTTAAGGCGTTAAACTTTACCAAACCGGATCGGTCACTACGTTCGCGAGCGCCGCGCCCGCGTCGCGTGTCTTTCACAATCGTTACATTTTGAGGCACGAAGGAGTCGTTATTTGAACCGGCAGTATATTTTCTCGATCGAAAGTCTGACGAAGAAACACGGCCAGCGCGAAGTCCTCGACAACATCTGGCTCTCGTTCTTTCCTGGTGCCAAGATCGGCGTCCTGGGACGCAACGGGTCAGGCAAGAGTACGCTGCTGAAAATCATGGCAGGCGTGGACAGAGAGTTCGATGGTGAAGCTAGGCTGACCTCCGGATTCACTTGCGGCTATCTGGCACAAGAACCAGAGCTCACCGATGACAAAGACGTTTGGGGTAACGTCGAGGAAGCGGTGGCGCCTCGCCGTGCGATGCTGGATCGGTACAACGAAATCAGTGTCAAACTTGGCGAAACGATGGACGATGATGTCATGCAGAAACTGTGTGACGAAATGGCGCGTCTGCAGGACCAGATCGAGGCGACGAACACCTGGGAACTGGATCGTGAGATCGAGATCGCGTTCGACGTCATGAACCTGCCCGACCGCGACGCCGACGTCACAAAGCTTTCTGGTGGCGAGCGGCGACGCGTTGCCTTGTGCAAACTTCTTCTGCAGCGGCCCGACTTGCTCTTGCTCGATGAACCAACCAATCACTTGGACGCCGAAGCCGTCCATTGGTTAGAGCGTCATCTGACCGAGTATGCAGGCACCGTCGTCGCCGTGACGCATGATCGGTATTTCCTGGACAACGCCGCGCAATGGATTTTGGAACTCGACCGTGGTCGAGGCATTCCCTTTGAAGGCAACTACTCGGCGTGGCTGGTCCAAAAACAAGAACGTCTGCTCATCGAAGAAAAGGCCTCCGAGGCACGACAACGAACCCTCAAGCGGGAACTCGAATGGGTGCGGATGGCTCCCCGTGCTCGTCAAGCAAAAAGCAAAGCTCGAATCAGCGCCTACGAACAGATGGCGGCGCAACAGGCAAACGAACGTGTGGACGAATGTGAAATCCAGATTCCGCCCGGCAAACACCTGGGCGATCTGGTGATCAAAGCCGAAAACGTCAGCAAGGCCTACGGTGATCTCGTCCTTTTCGAAGACCTCACCTTTGATCTGCCACCCGGCGGCATCATCGGCCTGATCGGACCCAACGGTGCCGGAAAAACAACTCTGTTTCGCATAATTGTCGGACAGGAAACCCCGGACGCCGGCAGCCTACGCGTTGGCGAAACCGTCGATCTGGGTTACGTCGACCAGAGTCGCGATTCCTTGGAAGCCGACAAGACGGTGTATCAGGAAATCTCCGGCGGCTACGAGAATTTCGACATGGGTGGCCGCACGATCAACGCGCGAGCGTACGTTTCACGATTTAACTTCCGTGGCCCCGACCAAGAAAAGAGAGTCGGCACGCTTTCCGGCGGTGAACGAAACCGTGTTCACTTGGCCAAGCTGTTGCGCCGCGGATCAAACGTGCTGCTGCTGGACGAACCGACCAACGACTTGGATGTCGACACGCTGCGGGCACTGGAAGAAGCAATTCTGAACTACGTTGGCTGCGTCGTTGTGATTACGCATGATCGCTGGTTTTTGGATCGCATCGCCACTCACATCCTGGCGTTCGAAGGCGATGGCTATGTCCACTGGTGCGAAGGCAATTTTCAGACGTACGAAAAGCAGCGCCGCGATCGTCTGGGAATCGACGATTCGCAGCCGAAACGGTTTCGCTATAAGAAGCTGCATCACTAGCGCGTCTGAGGCGGGTGGAGACATCGGCTACTTCAATTCTGCTTTCGCCGACTTTACCGAAATGGGTAGGTTCTCGTAGCACTCCCCCAAGAACCCTCAAAGACCTTGCTTGCGGGCGCTCGTACACTCGATGGTGTGTGTGCCTTATTAACGAATTACTGCGGGTTCCTCGATTGTTCTCGTTCTGACTCTCTGTCACGCAATGACAGCACTCTGTGTATCCTGTCCAACACATCATCGAGCCGCTTGCCGACGTCCTCAGCCAGAAACCGAAGAACAAAATACCCGTGTTCCTGCAGCAATGTATCCTTGCGGCGGTCGCGGCGATACGCGTCCGCGTTGGCAAGGTGTTGGCCTCCATCGAGTTCGATGACTAAGCGTGTCTCTGAGTCGAGCAAGTCAACTTCCATATTGCCCCAGCCGTCAAATGGGATCGGTAACTTCACATTCAAAGCAAATCGGCCAACTGTTTCTGGAAGCGATTGCAGTCGCCGATAGAGAAATGCTTCGGTTGCACTGCGCGCTCGGGCAACTCCCTCGGCATTCGAACCAAACTTTCGAGCAACATGCACAAACAGTCTAGCCAGAGGTGCGTCGACGCCATCGCGAACGAGCCGCCGGACGGTGGCAGCATAGTCGGTCTTCCACTGCGGGTCGACGGGTAGCGGAACTTCTACCGGCCAATCGGGAATCGCACTTCCCGGCAGCAAGACTGTGTAGCCGACTGCCTCGTAACCCTGGCAGCGCCGATCGAACATGCGTGCCAACATCGGCACGTTCAAGTCCGCGTAGTCGTAGACGCGGACTTCCGTTTTGCCCGCATACAGTCGGTGCAGACGTCCGACATACTGAGCGACGGTGCCATGCCACGAAACCGGTAACGTTAGGAACAGCGTGTCGAGCCGTGGGTCATCGAAACCCTCGCCAATGTACCTGCCGGTCGCGAGCAGCACGCGCTGTTCGGTCGGTCGGATTGCGGCAAGACGATTCGCGACAGCCCTCGACTTTGTGATGCTTGTGCCACCCTGCAGAACGACCACGTGTTGGACGTCGGGTTCCAAACTCGCCGCCAGCGATGCAAGATGTTCTCGACGTTCAGTCAGCACGAGTGGCGAATGACCATCGCGAACGCTCCGGAGAATGTCTTCACGGATCATCTCGTTGCGGTCGCGGTCGGTGATCAGTTCACCATAGAGATCCTGAAACTGAATTCTCGCATCAGAATTGGCTTCCGAAATTGGACGAAATCCTGTGGGACGTACGATCACACCGTGTTGAAAAGGTCGGGCGATAGCTTCGGCCTTTGCATCGACTCGATGCCGCACCGGTCCGCACTGCATGAAGATGATCGGGTGATGCCCGTCTTTGCGCGTCACCGTTGCGGACAACCCCAGAACATATCGAGCCTTTGTCCGTCGCACGACCAGTTCAAAACTGTTTGCTGACAGATGATGGCATTCATCGACGATCACATGCCCATAGTCGGCGATGCAGTCCTTCACGACGCCCTTTCGAACAAAGCTCTGAATGATGCCCACATCGACTCGTCCCGTAAGCTTCTTGCGCCCCCCACCAATCAAGCCAATGTCTTTGGGGGAAACTCCGAGGAACTCAGACAGTCGTTCAACCCACTGGTCAAGCAACTGACGGCGATGAACAAGAACCAGCGTGTTGACGCCACGTTGAGCGATCATCCACACCGCGACCACGGTTTTGCCGAACGCCGTCGTTGCTGACAACACCCCGGTGTCATGTGCGAGCAGTTTGCGAACGGCCGTTTTCTGCTCAGGCCATAATTTTCCCTCGAACGCAACATCGATCGGTTCTCCGGATACACGTTCGTCACGTGTGCTGACTTTGATTTTCAGGTCATCGAGTAAAGACCGGGCTTCCTCATAACAGCCGCGAGGTAATGCGAGATGTTGTGGGTGATCTTCGGCACAACTGATAATTCGTGGTTTGCCCCACGTGGACAGACGCATGGACTGCGCTTTGTAGAATTCCGGGTTCTGAAACGCCGCCAGTCGTATCAGGCAATTGTGCAACGCTGGGGGCAGCTTCTCCTTCGGTACATAAACCTGATCACCTAGCGTCAACTCCAATTGCGTCGGCAATTCACCGGAAATGTAGGGCCCGGTCCGAAGTCGTGACGGCGACATTGTCCACGGCTCTGTTTCGTCGTCATCGCCAGCGACGCAAACGCCGATGACACGACCGTTTTGAGCGGCCTGACGAACCATATCTTCAACGGTTGCTCGCGACATTCGCTGAATGGATGAGAGCGCTGACCACTGATCGGCGCGCGGTTTGAACGCATCATCGAC
>JASLRF010000374.1 GCA_030744095.1 Pirellulaceae bacterium
TCGCGGCCAACGCCACCTTCGCCTTAAACTTACTGCCCAAAACGCGTCGCTTCCGTGACATCTATAGAACCCTCCTGGTAGGATGAAATCTTGACGATTTTACCCCTTATTGACCTGTCCAGAAATTGGGGTCCACTTCACGATACACCTCGCCAGTCGTAGTGTCTCTGCCTGACGGCCTCAGACATTAGCATTCAAGCTGTTGTATCGCGGTACATCGAAAGGTGAGCCGGACAGGATTTGACACAAACTTTCGACAAGTTTATCCTCAGTCCATCGCGTCAAGCTTGACGTAGGTGCGGTTCAATACGCCTCTCAATCCGAACGACGGATTCTCGCATGTTCCTTACGAATCGAGCGTTTTGGATACTGGTGGCTGCATGGTTGGCCGTTGCCAACAGTTTGTTGGCTGACGAACTGGCTGATGAAGTGAGGCTTCCGGAATCGCAAATCGACGAAAGTGATCGAGGGCATTGGGCATACCTGACGGTTCGCCGGCCACCCGTGCCGAATGTGAAGAACAAGGCCTGGCCCCGAACGCCGATCGACAATTTCGTTCTCGCCAAGCTGGAGGCACAGGCCTGGCAACCAAACCCCGTTGCCGACTCAGCCGCGTTGCTGCGGAGAATATATCTCGATCTAATTGGACTGCCACCGACGATCTCCGAACAAGAGCGCTTCGGTGCTGCTCCGTCAGCTGAACGGCTCGACGAAGAGGCGGATCGGCTTCTGAGGAGACCGGGATATGGTGAACGCTGGTCACGTCATTGGCTTGATCTGGTGCGTTACGCCGACTCAAACGGATACGAGCGCGACGCTGAGAAACCACATGTCTGGCGATATCGCGATTACGTCATCGACGCTCTGAACAGCGACAAACCCTACGACCGGTTCGTTATGGAACAGCTTGCAGGTGACGAATTGGCGGCTATCAGCACGGAGACGGTGATCGCCACAGGTTTCTATCGACTGGGATCTTGGGACGACGAACCTGCGGATTCTGCGCAAGATCGCCACGATCAACTCGACGATATCATTCGCACGACCTCGCAAGTATTTCTCGGTCTTTCGTTAGGATGTGCTCGCTGTCACGATCACAAGTTTGACACGTTGACGATGCACGACTACTACCGGATGTCGGCAATCGTGGCGCCGATGCAGCGTCCACAGTCAGGTCGATCCGATCAGGACGCGCCGGCCGGTTCAGCCGAACAACTTGCGATCGTCGCGGAGCGTGACCGGCGTATTGAAGAGTTCCGAAGTCAACAGAAGTGGATCCGAGCTAGCTATCTTGGCGAGTTTTTGACTTCCGGTAAAAGCGAATTGGCTGACAATGTGCTGAGCGCTTTCAAGAATGTCGAGTCAGAACGTAGCGACGCAGAAAAGAAACTTGTCGCAGACCATCAAGGCCAATTAGACCAAGAGCTCGCATCGCACCTCCCTTCGAGAATGAAGGATCTTACTGAGCGCGCCGAGCGGCACATCAAACAGTTGCGAGACCAGGTGGCGGACCTGCCCAGAGGTTACTTCCTGATTGAACCTGAGAAGAAACCGTCCAAGAGTTTTCTCTTGCTTAGAGGCCAGGCTGCCAAACCGGGCCAGGAGGTTCAACCCGGTTTGCCAGCAGTTCTTTTGCGTCAGCAGCCGCGATTCGAAACGCGAGGCCGGACTTCACGCCGGCGGATTGCCATGGCGACGTGGATCGCCAGCCCCGACAACCCCTTGACCGCGCGAGTGATCGTCAATCGCGTATGGCAATATCACTTTGGTGAAGGCATCGTCCGCACACCCAGCGATTTCGGCGTGATGGGCGACACACCGACGCACCCCGAATTGCTCGATTGGCTGGCACATTGGTTTGTCCACGATGCCAACTGGTCGCTGAAGAAATTACACCGTCTGATTGTCCGCAGCAACAGCTATCGAATGAGCAAGTCCGTGAACCTCCAATACGTCAAAGAGGACCCAGAGAATCATCTCTTGTGGCGGTTTCCTTATCGGCGGCTGCAAATCGAAGCCATTCGCGATTCGGTGCTTGCGGCGAGTGGAAAGCTGAATCGCACAATGTATGGTCCGGGAGTAAAACTGCATATTCCTCGCGTTGTCGTTGAAGGCCACGCCGATCGTGACAAGGTTTGGCAGCCATCATCCCCGGAAGAGCAGGCCAGACGCACCGTCTATGCGTTTGTCAAACGCTCGCTCATGGTACCGCTGCTGGAAGTACTTGACTTGTGCGATACAACCCGGTCGACGGAACAACGGAACATCACGAGCGTGCCTCCACAGGCATTGACGCTGTTTAACGGCAAATTCGTAAACGAACAAGCGAGACACCTTGCTGAACGCGTGATCGCGGAGGCCGGCGACCATCCCGGCGCACAGGTCGAACGTGCGTGGCGGATTGCCCTCTGTCGTAGTCCCAAAGGCACCGAACAGCTCGCCATGGCCGAGTTCCTGAATGCAGAGCAGGCACGATTGCTAGGCGAGGCAGAAGACGGCACGGAGATGTCGGTCGAGGAAGCGCATCGCCGCGCACTCATTCAAGTATGCCGTGTTATCTTCAACCTCAACGAGTTTGCATATCCGAACTGACAAGCCGTGCATTCTTCGAGAGTGCCAATCCGCAACCAGAAAACGAAAGTGCTCACCATGAACGGCAAGCGACGATTCGTGTCGAATCTCACTGCCGGTAACGGCACGCGCCGCGACTTTCTTTGGAAAGCTGGTGCGGGCTTCGCCGGACTTGGCTTGGTCGACTTGCTTTCGCGTGACGGTTTCTTCAGCCGGCGTGCTCAAGCGGCCGCTAATCCGATCAATCAACTTGCTCCCAAACCGCAGCACTTTCCTGCCAAGGCGAAGCATTGCATCTTTCTGTTTATGAACGGTGCGCCCAGCCATATCGATACGTTTGACCCAAAGCCGGCCCTAACGAAGTTAAATGGGACACCGTACAAAGGCAAGGTAAAGGTCGGCTCGAATGGCCGCCCGATTGGCTACCTTGCGCAATCTCCTTTCAAGTTCAACCAACATGGCCAGAGCGGCCTTCCGATCAGCGATCTCTTCCCTCACACCTCTCGGCATGCGGACGACCTGTGTGTGATTCGTTCGATGTACACCGATACTGCGGCACATGCATCCGGCTGCTTGCAGATGAACACCGGCGACGTGAAGATTGGCTCGCCGAGCCTCGGTTCTTGGCTCTCGTACGGGCTGGGCACAGAAAGCCAGGATTTGCCGAGTTTTGTCGTCATGACCGATCCACGGGGAGGGCCGATTGGCAGCGCGTCAAATTGGACGGCAGGTTATATGCCGGCAGCGTATCAGGGAACGCTGTTCCGCAGCGGCGGCTCTCCGCTATTAAACCTTGCGACGCCCGAGGGCATCGACGCGACGGCACAACGTAAGTCGCTCGACTTGCTGGAACGATTGAACCGCGAGCACTCGAAAGCCTATCCCCATGAATCGGAGTTGGCTGCCAGAATCTTGTCCTACGAACTGGCCTATCGGATGCAGTCCAGTGCGACGGAGGCTGTCGATGTTGGCGCGGAGGATGAAGCGACGAGACGAATGTATGGGCTCGATAAGAAACTGACCTCGAACTTCGGCAACAAGTGCCTGATCGCACGCCGATTGATCGAGCGAGGTGTGCGGTTCGTCCAACTTTATTCCGGCGGGGGACACATTGAGGATACCTGGGATGGCCACACGGACTGTACGAGCAACCATAAGCTCCATGCCGGTGAAACCGATCAACCAATCGGCGCGCTGATCGCCGACTTAAAGCAACGCGGCTTGTGGGACGAAACGCTGATTGTTTGGGGGGGCGAATTTGGGCGGACGCCCACCAGTGAGGGCGTCGGCAAACCAGGGCGAGATCACAACTGGCTTGGCTTTTCCATGTGGCTCGCCGGCGCGGGAGTTGCCGGCGGTCAGGCTATTGGCGCTACCGATGAGCTGGGATTCGAAGCGATCGAAGATAGAGTCCACGTCTCTGATCTTCATGCGACGATTTTGCATTTGATGGGCCTTGAACATCTGGATCTGTCCTATTTCTACAACGGACTCGAACGGCGACTGATCGGCCCCGACGATGAACATATCCAAGTCGTTGATCGGGCGCTTGCATAAGCTGTGGGCTGATCCGGTATCTAGTGGCCATTGTTCGCGTATTGTCCGGAGGCGCGATAGAATAGCAAACCTTGGTGCATCAAGACACGACCACGATTTCGGAGCAAACGAGATGAAATACTGCTTTCTCACTTTCGTTGCAATTATTCTCGGCACATCCAGCTCTGTCTTGATGGGGGCTGACCAGGAGAAGGCCACTGCGAAGCCAATCCTCTGCCGCGGACACTATCATTCTGAAGAGGATGCAATCAAGCAGTTGGAGCGAATGGGTGCCACTTTCTCAAATCTCCAGCAATGGAATGCGCGAGCGGCAAAGATTCGTAAACAGATCCTCGTTGGAGCCAATCTTGACCCGCTTCCAGTTCGGACACCACTCAATTCGGTCATTCACAAGAAACGATCGTACGATGGTTACACTGTCGAATCAGCAGCGTTTGAGGCCCGCCCCGGCTACTTCGTTTACGGCAATCTCTATCGCCCGACCGGCAAGAAAGGTCCCCGCGCTGGAATCCTCTGCCCGCACGGACACGCGCGTGGCCCAGAAGGTGGGCGGTTGAGACCGGACCAGCAATACCGCTGCGCCACGTTGGCTCGGATGGGTGCCGTGGTTTTCTCCTACGACATGATCGGATTCGGTGATTCCGAACATCTGGGCTGGGAGCATGGGCACAGTCAGGCGCTGACTCTGCAAACATGGAGCAGTATTCGTGCGATTGATTTCCTGCAATCACTGCCAGATGTCGATGACAAGCGAATTGGCGTTACAGGGTGTTCTGGCGGAGGTACGCAGACGTTCCTACTGACTGCAGTTGACGACCGAGTCAGCGTGGCGGTCCCCGTGGTCATGGTTTCCGCACACTTCTTTGGAGGTTGCCACTGCGAAAGTGGTATGCCGATTCACAAGACGGCCGAGTTGGAAACGAACAACGCGGAGATCGCGGCGCTCGCGGCACCGCGACCGTTGTTGCTTGTGTCCGTAGGCGGCGACTGGACAAAGAACACGCCCAACGTCGAATTCCCCTACATAAGGAACATCTATCGACTGTACGGCGACACCGCCAACGTGGACAACTCGCATTTCGCCGAAGAAGGGCACGGCTACCAACTATCAAAACGCCAAGCCATGTATCCGTTTATGGTCAAACATCTTGGGCTTGATTCTGCGAGTATTCTCGACTCGAAAACCGGCGTCTTTGACGAAAGCAAAACCGCGCTCGAAACGCCCGATCAGATGCGGGTCTTTGACCAAGAACACCCACTTCCAAAACAGGCCCTCAAGCCCGGATCGACGGTGAAGTTCTGACGACGGAAGGTGCGGGCGGGTCACAATTGGACGGTGCTGCTACGGCAGCTTGCCGTAGTGTGACCTAAGATGCTCGACCATCGCGACAGCCATATCGAGCCGTTGGTGCGCGCGGCTCTGTCCCTCGGAGGTCGGAAGCGTCAAACCTTCAGCCACCATCAACTCTTCCATTGACTGAATGCCCGATCGCCAGTTTCCAAATATCGACTTGAGGACCAAATAGCGCGGCTGCGAAGCTTCGATGTGCTGCAAGAGTTGGCACGTCCGCTGGTGGTAGACAACCAAAACATCGTTCCGGCGAAGGAAGTGGCTCCACTTGCGGCAGAACTCTTCACGAGATATGGCAGTGCCGAAGTCTGCAGCTGAAAGTCGCATGTGGTTCAGCTCGGTAACGGAAAGAGGTTGCTGCTGCCGCAGGCAGTGGGAGAAACGCTCTGGGCTGCTCAATCGTTGCGCGACCCAATTCACCGGTGTCGGTGTGGCCGTGCATTGGGCTGCCCGGCGCGGCGTCGCTTCACCGTACGCAATGACAAGGCGCTCAGGATCTTGCAGCAGTGTGTATGGGAGGTTTCGAGGCCGGGATTGCCGCGCCTTCCTCTGTCGACTCACCGCATGACTGGCCAGTTGCCCCAACTGGCTTTCGACCATCTTAGTGAATGCAGACAGCAATTGATCCAAACCGTCTGTGTCCGGCTCTAAGGCTTGCAGCGCCGCAACGGTGGCCTCTAAGGTAGAAAGGCTATGGGCGTCGGGTTCGCGTCGTATCCGGTATTGCCCTGGAGAAGAGGGCGAAAGTCGGTAACAGGGCAGATCCTGAAGTTGAGGGGCATCGCGCAAGATCGTCTTCGCCTGATGCCACGTCCCGTCGATTATCACCAACTGCCCCGGACGCTTGGCGGCAGGAAGTTCAGCCAAAGAAGTTGCGTTTGCGCTGGGATACAGCAGGCCAGAATTGGCCAGAAGCGGTAGGTTCTTTCTCCCAAAATGCTGATTGTGATCGGCGATCAGGCGACAGTGACGCAACGCTTTCTGCACGATCCTAGCTGTGTTGAAGGGATGAGATCGCTCGCCAACGTGCTGCAAGATCAAAACGTCCGTGCGATTGTCGATCCGTGGAATCGCCTCGCAAAAGCAAAGCGACTTCGGACGAAAGCACTGATAACATCGCTGCCGCACTTGGTTTTCCAATTCGTTGACACCGGACGAAACGGGCTGGCCGCGCTTGCACATTACGCTTCGCCATCCTTAGAATTGCAAGCTACAGCCGCAGTTTCAACAGTGGAGACCCTCATGCTATCAGGTATGCCGACGAAATGCTTACTGCTCATCGTGACACTTCCGATATCGATCGGTTCGTCGGCGGAGACATTCCAGATTGGCGAAGATGCGGAGCAGATCACGATCGAGACGTCAACGATCAAGGCAGCTGTTCGGAAGATGGGATACGTCAGCGGCGTCGCGGGAGGGTCGTTCGTTGACAAGAAAACTGGAGCGACGGATCTGGGGTTTGGTCTCGACATTGCGGACTGGATCATGGAGCCGGGCAGCGACGAGGCATATCGGGATAAACTCGATGACGAATTGGTGTATCGGGCGAACAATCCCTTTCATGGGAAACGCTCCAAGCGATCGATTGAAGGCCCGCAGATTTGCACGCGGGCTCGCACATTGTCACCGAAGATCATTCGTGGCAAGGATTTTGTCGCCTTGCAAATGTCGTTCAACTACAAGACCGCTGCGCCTGGGAAACGAACGGGGTCGAAATGGTCGCAGACGATCGTGTTCCCGGCAGGAAAGCGTTACTTCGTTTCTAGCGACCGGATCGACACGGTGAACAGTAGCCATGGCATGTTTCTCCGCATCGATATGCCAGGCCACCTTAAACACAACAGAGGCGACACCTTCAGCCAGATCTACTTGAGCTACCTGGGGCAGACGAATAGGCCGACAGCAACGCGTGGCGATGTGATTCCGGCGAGTTCATTCTTCAAGGACTTTGCGCCCGATCAGTGGTTCAACTATCGCCGCGATCGCGTGGAAGAAGCAGGCAAGCCACTGCCTAAGCGATTCATCCGGGCTTATCGTATTCGGGACAGAGAAACCGGCAAGGACGGACCGTGGCTCGCGGGAATGACGCTCGATCCCAGCATTGTTCACGAAGCCTGGTGCCATCAACGCGGTTACATCTGCATGATTGAGGAATTTGGCGGGCGTCCAATCAAAGCCGGCCAGTCGTTTAGCGCGGCGTTCATTGTCGGCTTTTTCGACTCGATCGACGAGATGCATCGTGTCTACGATCAATACGCGGGACACACGGGCCTGACGATCGACGACGGCGGCTGGAAACTCACCAAGTGACGTGAATTGGCGAACAGGATTCAGCCTGATACGCCGGTCCTCTGGTTCCCGAGCTTCAGATTGGGAATCCCTTTCGTGAAGCTCCGAGCTTGGTGAATTCTTTGTAGATGGAACAAGCGCAGCGCAGTTTCGCCTTTCTTGGTTAAAACTCGATGGACTCAACCGCCAGTGCGGTGTCTCATCGTACTGACGTTCACTTGCCGGCGCCGATAGCCGGATTCGCCCCGATCGAGGAGATATCCGCCATGAAATCGACGAGTTTCATCACAAGAATCGCCGTCCTTGCTTACGGATCGGCCTGCTACACGATGTTCTTGGGCGTCTTTCTATACGCCATCGGATTCATTGGAAATTTTGGTACCCCGACGACGCTGGACGCGCCGGGGCAAGGATCGCTGGTTGTGGCACTCCTGGTGAACTGCCTGCTGCTGACAGTCTTTGCTGTCCAGCACACGGTAATGGCTCGGCCGACGTTCAAACAATGGTGGAACAAGTTCGTTCCTAAGCCAATCGAACGGAGCACGTACGTACTGTTTACCAATGTTGCGATGATCATGATGTTCTGGTTCTGGCAACCAATGGGAGGCATCGTCTGGAATCTCGAGAATTCCATGGCTCGGACGGTAGTCTATGTGCTGTTCGCCTGCGGTTGGCTTACCGTTCTGTATTCGACCCTTCTGATAGATCACTTCGATCTATTTGGGTTAAGACAGGTGTGGCTTTACTTTACCGGCACACCTTACACCGAGTTGGAGTTTCGGACACCAAGTCTTTATCGATATGTGCGTCATCCGCTCTACGTCGGTTGGCTAGCTGTCTTTTGGATAGCACCGACGATGACGTTCGCTCATCTACTGTTCGCAGCGATTACTACCGCATACATCCTGGTGGCAATACAGTTTGAAGAACGCAATCTCGTGGAGTTGCTCCCGGGCTATGCCGATTACCGGAAGCGAGTCCCCATGCTCATACCGTCGGTAATCAGAACCTCCGATCCATCCACACCGACTTCAGTTGAAAACAAGTGATCCGCAGGACTCGACCGTGGCCATGGGCCGTGGCTTTGAGACGAACTAAAAGAAACCGCCGCCGCCGGCTTGTCCACCGTTCCTCGCGCCGAAACCGGGCTGGCCGATCCAGGCTTGTTTTTTGGCGGCTTCCCGGAGCATTTCGAGCACGCGTTCAACTTGGCGGTGAACGCGTGGGTTGTGTCGAATCACGATCAAACCGTCAAATTCGGCGATCGTACCTGGCCCGCCAACCTCGTCCCAACTGTCTGGCACAACAGCGGTCTTGATGATGTCCATGAGCTGTTCGCCGCGCGAGTTAAGTGGCGGCGCTTGGCCACCCATTCCGCCACCGCCAAACCCACCCAAACCACCTTCGCCACCTCCAAATCCACCCAGGCCACCTCCGCCGCCACGTCCTTTGCCACCACCGCCAAACTGAGACAACACATTCCGCGGTACAGCTGCCGTATTGCTCTGCCCGGGTCTTGGAGTCGTGGCGCCCGGCGTCGGTGTGGATCGCCTCTTCCGCTTGTCGCCTGATTTCTCGCCGATGGGCGGAGTTTCACCGATTGGACCAAAACCACCTTCGCTTCCATCGTCTCCTCCGGCGCCCCCTTCACCGGCACCGTCAGAGACATTGATCGCAAGCAGGTCGCGGCAATTGTAGACGCGAACTTCCGCAACGTTGTCGAGATCCTCTTCGGTAGTCACCAGGATGATACCGTCATGGACGATGTACGTAAGTTCCAACTGTTCGAGAATCAACTCGAGAGCCATTTCGGCAGAAACTTGGTTCAGCGATAAGTTGACGGGCGTATCGGCGGCAATTCCCAGATCCTCCAGGTATTTCACTTTCAAATAGAATTGCAGGCCAACCTGGCTACAGAGGGCGTCCAACGCCTCGACAATCGGCAGGTCGATGAAGTCGATATCTAGGCGTTTTTGCAATTCTGATTCAGCGAATCTGTTTGTGGCGTCCGGCGCTGGTGCCAATAGCGTGTCTTCGTCCGCGGGGGCAACATCGTCTTGAGCAACGATGTGATCCAGCGAAACACTGGATCGGCCATGCGGCCAAAATGCGGTCGTTAACATCACCAACACCGCTAAACCAGCAGCAGTACCCAAGGTCATACGCATCATCCACCTCCTTCTCTGTTTTCGAAAGATCTGAACAAACTCGCCGGCCAACCCTGCCGTGTCGCCGAATTCCCCGAGTGCCGTTTCAACGGCCTTGTGACGCGGAACGCCTTGAGAAAGCAGCTCCGTGAGACGCTCTTCAAGGTGATCGCGAAGCTCGCTTGCAATCGCCTCCCGCTGTGACGAACTCAATCGCAACAACCTGCTGAGCAACGATAGAAACTGATCGAATTCATGCTGTGACATTGTGTTACGCTGGTCTGGGAACTGTCGGTGGAACAGGGCTGAGCAAATGACCGATGCACTCGACGTAACTGTGCCATTGTTGTGCTTGGACTTTCAGACGCTTTCGGCCGGCCGCGGTCAATGCGTACCATTTGCGCCGCCGTCCCGTCGAATCATCCCACTTGCAGCGAATCAGCTTGTCAGCTTCCAGCCGATGCAAGAGGGGATACAACGTGCCTGCTTTCAAATCAACGCGTCCCTGACTCACCTCACGTACCCGATTTTGAATCAAATATCCATACTTTG
>JASLRF010000375.1 GCA_030744095.1 Pirellulaceae bacterium
CAATCAAGATAGTCGTTGTCATTCGTTCGAATCGGGTAATTCAGCCGCTGATACCAACCCGCCTGCTCGTGGGTCCATGGCCCTCGCGATTCCAACAACGCCATTTGCTCCGGCAGGTAAACGCACATCACAACCTTCTGCATTGCCGGTTCGCTCTGCAGATCTGCTTGGGCGGGAAAAATGGGAAAACTCAAATCACCTTGATCTCCGTCCACGGTATATCGCAATTCGACCAATACGGACGTGTCGGGTCCATGGCCTGACATCGGAATGAAATTCTGATCCTGATCACCCTCCTCTAATCCCCTGGCGGCTCCGTTGATTCGCAACGGATCAGGATCGAATGCCGCGTGGTCAGGCAGCTTGACGGCCAACCGCTGCACGGCGCTCCGCAACCGATATAACGCTTGCACGGAAATCTTATCACTGCGCGTCACGACAACTCGCAGGACCGCGCGTTCGATGCTCGTTCGCTTGACGTCCTGCAGTTCGTAACGCGTGGCACTGACCGACAGTGACCAATCATCTTGAAATTCAAAGGCCCGCGCTGCTTCGATCTTCGGCACGCCCGGCATTAAATCAAGCTGAGGATCGATCGGTCGCAATTTGGTCATATCCTCTGTGGGGAGAACTTCAAGCGTTTCCGCTTTGGCCACCACGATCTGACCCCAGGCCCGATTCACGTCGACGGGTCGCAATACGGGAATGGCAAACTGCGTGCTGTTATTAACGGTCAACTCTTCGACGTTCTCTTGCCACGTCAGCAAGAACTGTGTGCTGCCCAGAAATTCACCTTCGCCAGTGAAACTCCAAGCCGTATAGCCGTCGGCCACGTCATCGGGCTGGGGCGTGATGGTCGCATCGCGAATTGCCTGTGTCTTATTAGTGATCTTGTCAACCAAGATGGACGGTATGTCGATCCGCAAGTCCTTGACGCCACTGTAAAGAATGTCGTAGAAGAAATGCGCTGAATAATGCACGACGCCGGATTCGATGCTCACGGTAAGAAACTGACGAGCCGTTACATGGGGCTGCCGCCGTTGGACATCGAGCGCCAGTTGAAGGTCTTCGTTTGCGTGCGCCAGCCCCAGCACTTCACGCAATGCCGGCAAGCGACCACCTCGAACAAAGGCACCGTCTTGTCGCGCTTCCCCGAAGGAGACCGTCCGCAGACCCTGCAGCCCATTGGGATTCACCCGGAGGCTCTCCGGTGCATAGACAATAACACCTCCCTTCAGCTGTTCCACGGCCGTTGCCACACGCGGAATCGGGAGAGGAATAGTGGATAATTCGCCAGTTGGTGTCAGAAGGTTCGCATCGTCCAGGCTGCGTTCAAGTGTGACGAAGACACCCACCTTGCCGATCGCTTTTGCGGACAGATTGACCGTCAGACGTGAGTTATTCTCGCCCTCCAGCTGATGGCTGTCGACCACGACGGGTGCTGCCCCAGTTCCTTTGTCACCACGCACCTGACGCACGGTGTATCCCGGCGGCACATCAAATTCCAACTCAAAAACGCCCGCACGCTCGGTCGTGAATACTGCCAACAGATCCACGGTCAACAGTTGCGGTTCCAAGAAGAATTCCACGTACTGGACGGCTCGAATTCGCGGCTCGACCTTTTCCACGTGTAGGATCAGCTCGAAAGGCAACATCGAATAACGGTAGGCAGCCAGCCATTTCTGTCCCTGCAACGATTTGGGAAGTTCGGCCGCGTCCAGCTGCGAGAGACCTGTCCGACTGGCCGCTTCGCCCCGCAGCTCGTTCACGACGCGGGCCACCAAAATACCCTGTTGACGGGCGACATTCAGAGCCTTCACGGTCGGTACAGGCAGATCAAGCATCGCCGCTTCGGTCACGAATCGTTCCAGTTCGACCGTGATCTTCTGTTGCCCCCGTGCCGGCTGAAACAGCTCGATCGTAATCGTCTGGTTCTCTTTTGCTTCATCCGTCTTGACCTCCCATTTTCGCACGTTGGGATCGAAGACGCCCGTGACTTTGTACTCCGCCGGAACTTCAACCTGCAGCTGGGAGAGTTCCGCGCGGCTGATGTCGTAAGTTAGCCGGGTGCGCGTGCGAATCACCCCTTCGTCGATCGTCACTTCCTGCTCGGCCTGCACTGTCGCCAGGGCCTCGAGCCCGGTTGCGCCCTCAGCCTTGGGAGTCCAATCGACACGGATGGTAGGCGCCGCGCCAACGAACGCCTGAACCACGGTCTCCTCCACAGGCGCCTCGCCTTCGGCCGGCGGATCGCCGGGAGGCAGCTCCGTCGCCGCAATCAACGGTTGCACATTGACTTTGACTCCCCGCTGCGGAATGCGAATCTGCCAACGATTGATCGAGGCTTGTGGTGCTTGAAACGTCACGCTGTTCTGCCCCGGAGACTTGGCGTACGCCTTGGCATAGTCCAACAAAAGTTCGATCTGCGCGGGCTCCCTCTGGTCGTGGTGGATCAGCAGCCGATAACCTTGCTTGGTATCAAATGTGACGTGGGCCGGTGCGTCAGCGATCGTGGCCGAACGCAAGGCGGCGTCGCTTAAACGGAGCGGAATCTGATGCCAGCCTTGGCTGAGCAATTCGATCTTGAGTGTAGCGGACACCGAAACGACATCCTTTTCGACGGTCGCCTCATTGCGAATTTCGGCAATCAACGCTCCGACAGGCGGTTTCGCTTCGGGCGTTTTGTCTTGTTGGGCCCGGGCCGTCCGCCAGAGTTCCTGGAATTTGTCATAGGGAAGGAAAACGCCACGCCCCTGCTGCTCGAACACCTCACGCAGCTTGTTGTAGGGAATGTAGATGCTCTGTTCCCGCAACGGTGTCGACGGAACGGCGGCAGCTGCGTCGTTGGCAACTGGGTCGTTGGCAACTGGGTCGTTGGCAGCTGGGTCGTTGGCAGCTGGCGGCTGTGACGCGGCAGGAGCCGCAGCCTCCTGGGCTCTTAACCCGTCCATCGCAACGAAGAGGAGACAGATCAGGACGGAGAGAGATTTTGTCAATCGCATGCGTTGATCCTTGTCGAGTGAATCGCGCCGAGTTCACATTCCCGACGGTGGCGGCAATGGTCACAGAGGCCAAAGGGATCGGAAGCCAGATCGTGGAACCGCCCGCGCACATCACTAGCGCAGGTTATCATTCCTCTCTACGACGACCGAAATAGCCATTTTGTTTTATAACGGTTCGCTAAACCGTAACGGTTTTGTAAAAAATAGGTTCGGCACCAACCAGATGCACCCCATTCTGGCGATCGAGCGCAGACAGCGGCACAGCCAGCGTCGGGAAAGTTTGAAGATATCGGATTTTCCGAATGGTAGGCGATTCTGACGCCCAGAATCGGCTGCCCACGACTTGACCCGTACAAATCCGCCTGACAAACTGCTCACTCCAACTCGCCCCCTGCCCCTCACGTAGGAGCCTAGCTTCGGGACATGTGCGCTCGGTGCGCGCATGTTTCGCGAGCGACCGACACCGACCGCAGGTTGGTCGGGAGCGTACCAAATACAGGCACGTTCCCTATCTGGCTGCGGCCCTGCCGCATTAGGAGACCAATCATGCCACGATCGTTCAAACAGATGCTCGCGGAACGTCAACTTGTGCGAGTCTTCGCGCTGGGACGCGTGGTTCATCCCATCTTGATTGAGATGTTTGGTCTGGCAGGCGGGTATCATGGATTTTGGCTCGACAGCGAACACAGCAATTTGACCATCGAACAGATGGTGACGGCAGGCCTGGCCGCACGGGCTAACGATTTTGATACCTTTGCCAGGATCCCACCGACGGGATATTGGCAGGTGACGCAGTGCCTGGAGGCGGGAATGGGAGGCGTGATGGCGGCCCAAATTCATTCAGCCGAGCACGCCGAAGAATTTGTGAAATGGACGAAGTTCTCACCACGAGGCACACGCGGGATGAATGTCGGTGGCCGCGACGGCAATTATTCGCACAGACCGCCCGCCGAGTTCGTCGAACAGACTAACCGTGAACAGTTCGTCGCCATCCAGATCGAGACCGTAGGTGCCCTCCAAGACGCGGACGCCATCGCCGCAATCGACGGGGTGGACCTGTTGTTCATCGGCCCCGCCGACCTTTCCTTGTGCCTGGGTGTGGTCGGCGAATTTCATCATGACAAACTATGGGAGGCAATCGAGCGCGTGGCCGCAGCGTGCCGCAATCACGGCAAGGCCTGGGGTGCCGTCACTCCCGATCCCAAGTTTGCCGACCGTGCAATCGAAAACGGCTGCCTGATGCCGACCTTCGGGAACGACGTGTTGACGCTACGCCGCGGCATTGATGCTCTGAAAAATGCGTTTGGCAGTCACTTTGATGTGTAGTGTCCACGCGCATTTTTGCCACGCGTTCCTGCATCCGAGCGAGATTGCCGAGCAACGCACGGATGGGAAACTGCGGATTTCGGCCAAGCAAGTAGCGAATCCACTGGCCATGACGGACGGACGTCGTCGGTCGATTAGCTTCGGCTCGGGCGCCGGCCGAGCCAACCTCCAGTCGTTGCAAATCCGCGTCTTTCATTGACAAATACCAAATGTCCACGGCGCCGTAATCGTACTTGCCAGGACGAAAATGATACCAGCCCTGATCGCCGAACATCCGTGGATACTGCATTGGGTGTTGCCGTTGTAAACGCGCCGCATCCCGAATACCGCCGCTGACGCGCAAAATCCAAGACGGCCGATCAAGCCTGCATCTTCTTGAGAATGCGGCGTGCGAATCGTTCGACGTCAATCACGCTTCGCTGGTGCAACCCGCGTGCGATCAATTCGTGTTCATCATGTGCCTCGACCTGAAACATCACCAACGGCCCGTCGGCGTTGATGACCTTGGCAACACAGACAACTTGTTGCCCCAATGAGGTTGGTGCCAGATGTTGAATGTCGACTTGCGAACCAACGCAATGTTCGTGTGATTCGAGAATCGGTGCCAGTGCGTTGACTGCCGCGTATTCCAGATTCCAGATCAGCGATGGCGTGCTCAACACCACCGGCATACGGTCGTCGCAAAAATCGATCGTATGTTCAGTTGCGACGACGAAACGCATTTCGCCCCGATCGCCAACTTCTGGGCGGCGTTTCATACGGCCCTCGGCTTGCTGAAAACAAAGTGAATAACGGGTTTCGAAACGAAAACGCCCACGACGAAGAACATTCGTGGGCGTGCGTTCTTTGCTGTACACCGTTTCAGTGTGCACCGGCGTGGCCGTGAATTAGTCGTCTACGAGCGGTTCTTTCTTTTCGGTAATCACTGGCGTTTCCAGGGCGAGCTCCGCATTCAGCTCGGTGAACGCGGCCCACTCTTCAGGCAGGTTATCTTCGTGGAAAATCGCTTCCACGGGACATTCTGGCACGCAGGCTTCGCAATCAATGCACTCTTCTGGGTGAATGTAGAGCATCTGCTCGCCTTCGTAGAAACACTCTACGGGGCAAACAACGACGCAATCCGTGTACTTGCACCCAAAGCAGGGCTGCGCAACAACGTGAGTCATGGGAGAGAATCTCCTTCTGAAAACCAGGCGTGCAAAAGTTGTTTGATTTATATCGGCCAAACTGGAACTGTCAACGACGCAAAAGCGTCGATTCTCCAGCACTTCGGTCGATCGATCAGGGAAGATGATGTCGCCCGATCGATTTCTGACTTGAAGTGTGACAAGTCGTTGCTAGTGAACGACTTTTGTGGCGAAATGGCCAATGTTGGGGAATGCTACTGCTGTTGATCCATACTGTCAACCGGTCAGATCTCCGCTTCCGGATCAGCCTTGCTTCACTTGCCGAGCGTATCTAAAATCAGTGGTGTCATGAGGTTTTGTCTATCGAGGTCGCCGTGGGCGGTCTGTGTCTTCATCACACGGCAGGCGTAATGTAGGTATCTGCCAGTGGTCCTCTCAGAAATCGACCGAACTCTTCTGCAACGGTGTATCGCTCGCAAACCTCGAGCTTGGGAGGACTTCGTCGATCGATTCCTTGGATTGGTGGTCCATGTGATCCGTCACAGTGCCCAGTGCCGCTCGATCCGACTGGGCCAAGCGGACGTCGAAGATCTGGCTGCGGAGGCGTTTTTGACACTGATTTCCGACGATTTTGCAGTCCTCCAACGATTTCGCGGCGATAGCAGCCTCGCAACGTATCTGACCGTCGTGACGCGGCGAGTCATCGTGCGCGAACTGCTAAAGCACAAGAAAACGGCCAGTTTGCACGAATTGGCAGAGAATAGTGTCCCCGCCGACGAAACGCCCTCGCCAGAAGAACGGATGAGCAACCGCGAGGAGATCGAGCTGCTGCTCCGCCACTTGCACGGACCGGAGGCAGACGTCGTGCGGCTGTATCATCTCGAAGGAAAGTCGTATCAGGAAATCAGCGACCGCGTGGGAATGCCAGAAAACAGCATCGGTCCAACGCTCAGTCGCGCGCGACGCAAGATTCGCGAGGCCGGCCCCAGCGGCATCTAGTGCCACAACTCGCAATTGAGGGTACATGAAACGCATTCTTTGCCGAGATTGCGGCGAGTTGCCTTTGCCAGGACTTCGTAGATTGCCGTGATTCTATCGACGTGAAAATCCTTCCTCCCATCTGATGACCGTGATAT
>JASLRF010000376.1 GCA_030744095.1 Pirellulaceae bacterium
AGTTTGTCGCGTTGACTGGTCGAGAGAACGTCGATGCGATTACCGTCGAAGTGGATCTCGCCCGCATCAAGGGCGTCCAGCGTGCACAGGACGTGTAGTAGAGTACTTTTTCCCGAACCACTTTGGCCAATGATCGAAACAAACTCGTTCCTTTGCACCTCGAAATCGACATCGTGCAAAACAGGAATTTCGTGTTTGCCTTTCCAATAACTCTTGGAGAGGCCGCGTGCCGCCATCAACGGTCCCTGTTGGCTTGGCGATTCCGTTCCGTCCACGGCTGGTTGATTCAACGTCGAGACGGTGCCGGAATCAGGCTCCGCGTTCGCCTGCTCCGACGTTGGGCCGCTAGGAAAGGCTGTGTGTGGGCCAGACGTACGATGAGGGCTGCCGAGTCGTTTCGTCGCCAATTCAAAGAAACTGTTCATCGAGCGATCTCCTGACGCGACGGGTCGCCCCGTCCAAAAAAAAGGCTATTCGTAACGGAGCGCTTCAACCGGATGCAAACGTGCGGCACGAATTGCAGGCAAGACACTTGCCAGTATGGCAATCACCACAGCACCCGCCGTGACCCACGCGATCGTGAACGGGTTGATCTGAACGGGAATGTTCTGAAAGTAATAGACGGTTGGGTCAAACACTTCTTGACCCGTCACCCATTCCAGCCCGGCGGCAATCGTGTTGATATTCCAGACGAACAACAGGCCTAGGAACATGCCGACACCAGACCCGACAACACCCAGTGAAACACCGTAGCTGAGAAAGATGCTCATCACGCCGGTGCTTGGTGCACCCAAGGCCTTGAGGATGCCGATGTCACGTGTTTTCTCGACAACGATCATGAAGAATGTGGCCAAGATTCCAAAGCCTGCCACGGCAATGATCAAGAACAACAGGATGTTCAGGATCGTTGTTTCCATCCGCACCGCGGCCAATAGCGGGCCTTGCATATCTCGCCAGGTGTCAATTCGATAAGGATAGCGATCTTGGGGAAACCGAGCTCGTAGTTTGTCGCGAGCCGCATTCAAGTCCGCGCCGGGCTTAAGTTTGATTTGAATCGAACTGACGTAACTGACGCCGGTGGCTGGGTCGATCATGCCACGCAACTCTTGCAGCGTTTCCAGCGGAACGAATGCGAAGCTGGAATCGTATTCACTCATCTGACTTTCGTAGAAATCGACGACCGTAAAGAACGAATTGGCTGGTTTCATCGACTCGCCGGCCGTGGGAAAGATGACTTCTACGTCATCGCCGGGGCGGCACAGATAGTAATCGTGTACGTCGCCCTCCGCGTCACGAGCGCGCACTGTGCACAAGGCAATACCGACGACGATTCCCGTGTGTTGTTCTTTGGACGGGTCGAACACCATTGCCTGCGCACCGGCGCCAGTTCCGTACGGATCCATGGGGATCGCTGGATCGTCAGGCGGAGCAATCGTCGTCGATGCGGATTGCGCGTCGGCAACGACGGGGCCTGGGGCCAGAACGGGCTGAGAACTTTGGTCAAAGGCCTCGTCGAATGCCATCCGCATACGGCGATGTTGCCAACCGGAGGGGGGGAAGTCCTTCTTTTCGGGCGCGTAACCGTTCTCGCGCAGCAGGAAGCTGAGCTGCTTGCGATTCTCGGGATGCTGCAAGTATTCGCCAAAATGACTGACATTGGCGTACGTCTCTTTGTTGACGCCGATCAGGTTGATCTGTCGTGTGTGATATTCGCCCCGAATCATGATTCGGATCAGCGCCGGCACGTGGACAACGGCCGTCATGCCTTCGATGTCGTCACCGATTTCCTGACGGATTTGGTCCATGTGCCACTCGGCATCAGGAAAACCGTCCAGCCCGCTCTCAAAGACAATGTCCGAGAGAATGCCGTGCAGTCGATCGTTCATTTCACGCGTAAACCCCGCCATCACGCTGTTGACGACGATCAACGTGGCTACGCCCAGCGTTACGCTGATGATCGAGGCCAAGGCAATAAAACGCGTGCGAAGATATCGCCACGAGAGGAGCATCTTATACATAGCCAATCCTTTGGCGTTTGGACCTTTGGCAAGGCCTATTTTGCGTCTGGTCGCAATAATGGAAACAGAATCACATCCCTGATTGTCTGTGAGTTGGTCAGCAGCATCACCAGTCGATCGATACCAACGCCGAGCCCACCTGCAGGTGGCATCCCATGGCGTAACGCACGAATGAAATCCGTGTCCATCCGTGCCATTGAATCCTCTTCTGGTAGCCCATCGAGTTGCGTTTGAAACAACTCTTCTTGCAGGTCGGGATCGTTCAGTTCGGTATACGCGTTGGCGATCTCCATTCCTTCGATAAACAGCTCGAATCGCTCAGCGATCGTTGGATCATCTCGCTTGCGTTTCGTCAGTGGGCAGATGCTGGCCGGGTAGTCAATTACAAAGACGGGTCCCTTGAGACTGTCTTCAACTTTCTCCTCGAAAAGAAAATTCTTCACCACGTCCGGGTGCTTGCCGGCGGTTTCGAATCCGAGTTTGGTCGCCGCTTGCGCCGCACTGGCATGATCGTCGGGATCGACCCCTGTGTGTTCGGCAAACAGCTCGTGGTAGGTCTTGCGGGCAAAGGGTGGTGTAAAGTCGATGATCGAATCGCCCCAAGGTCTGAGGTATTGCCCACCGATGGCGTCAATAGCGTCCACGATCAGTCGTTCCGTCAGATCCATCATTGAGCCGTAGTCGCCGAAGGCCTGATACACCTCCAGCATCGTAAATTCGGGATTATGTCGCGGGCTAATCCCTTCGTTGCGATAGACGCGTCCGAGTTCATAGACCCGTTCCATCCCGCCAACAAGGAGCCGTTTGAGATGCAATTCGAGTGCGATTCGCATGAACAGTTCCAAGCCCAAAGCGTTGTGATGCGTCTTGAACGGACGCGCCGCCGCACCACCAGCGATGGAATGTAGCGTGGGGCCTTCGATTTCTAAGAACTGATCCTGGGCAAGCGTACTGCGGATCGACTGCACAATCTGTGTCCGGTTCACAAACCGCTGCAGCACCCCGTCGCCGTATGTCAAATCGACGTATCGCATACGTTGCCGAAGCTCGAGGTCAGTCAGCCCTTTGTGCTTCTCCGGTGGCGGCTCGATGGTCTTGGTCAAGAAGTGGATCTGCTTCGCGAAGATCGACAGTTCGCCGGTCCGCGTGCGGCGCAATTGGCCATCCACTCCGATGATGTCGCCTAGGTCGATGCACTTGACCAGGTCCCAGTTCTCGTCGCCGACCTGCTGCTTGCCGACAAACAGCTGCACGCGCCCCGTCATGTCTTGGATGTCAATAAACTGCAGTTTGCCTTTGTCTCGGCTGAGCACGACACGGCCCGCGGCTCGCACCTGCGGGCCAACGAATTCACCCTTGCCATATTCCGATATCCACTGTCGGAATTGCACTTGGTCCTCGCCCACGACCCATTGGTTCATCGGCCGGCCCGACTTCTTGTCCAAAACTTCGATTTTAGACAGTTCAGGAACTTGAACCGTTTCGCCGGACTCCGTGCGGTAGACGACTTCTCCTGCTTTTGCGCAAATGTCGCCGATCCATTGACGATCGTCGAATCGACCACCCCACGGGTCGTGCCCCAGTTCGCTGATTTTGCGAAGTTTTTCACGCCGTGCCGCCTCAATCGCGCTGCGGTCGTCGTCAGGTTCGTCGGTTGGCGTTCGATCGTCGGTCATAGGGGGGCATGTTGGAGAGCAGGGCGTGACCGCATCCGACGCGCAGCTTGGCGTGGGGGCCACGCGCAGGAGATTTGACAAGTACTTTTGCACACAGAAAACAGAATCGCGGCATTTTAGTGGAAGCCCACCCAAGGTCAATGTCAGAACGCCATAGGCCGCCTGCTGGGGTGCATGTCAGGAATTGCGTTGCTTCCGGGGTCGTCGAAAACGTCAATAGGAGAATTGGGGGTTTACTGGTTAAGCTGCGGCAGTTGCGTTTACTTGGTTAGTTCTCGAGGAGGTTCGCATGGATGCGAAGCAGGCTCG
>JASLRF010000377.1 GCA_030744095.1 Pirellulaceae bacterium
TAACCACTACAATCAATCACTAAACGACGCAAAAAAGAACTTGACTACCTGTTCCGACGGCAAAGTGGAATCGCGAATCGAAGATGGCTATCACGATTTCCGCTGGTCCCATCATCCTCAACCGGATTGGCCAGAGAACGCATACACACAATGGCTGAACAGCAAAGAGCAGACGTGGGACAAGCTCTATGCCGGACCGTCCACTGGATATGTAAAAGAAGGCGTGCCGGCCGAGTTCCACCAAACGACATGGTGCGCCGAAATGGCGATCGACTTCATACGGAGCAACCAAGGGCGTCCGTGGTTCTTCAGTTTCAACTGTTTCGACCCTCATCATCCGTTCGATCCGCCGGCCAAATATCTGGCGAACTACGATCCGGACGACATGCCGCTGCCCAAGGTTCAGAAAGGCGAGTTGGATTCGAAGACGACGTTTCAGCAACTCGATGCCCAGTGGGCGCACAATAATCCCGGCGAATTCCATACCGGGGCCATGACCGACGACGATCGTCGCCAGGTGACTGCAGCTTACTATGCGATGTGTGAGTTGATCGATGATCAGGTCGGGCGTGTCATGCGGACACTGGATGAGACGGGGCAACGCGACAATACGATCGTGATCTTCATGTCAGACCACGGCGAGATGTTGGGAGACCATGGCCTTTATTTCAAGGGCCCGCATTTCTACGACGCGACGGTACGCGTCCCGCTGGTCATTTCGTGGCCCCGCTGCTTTCAAAGCAACCTGCGAGTCACAGGCCTCACCGAACTGGTTGACTTGGTCCCCACGTTGCTGGAAGCCTGCGGGCTGGAGATACCCAGTCGTGTCCAAGGTCGTTCGCTCGTCCCGCATCTGACTGGACAGGCGGATCCGCAACAACATCGCGACCACGTGTTCAGCGAATACTACAACAGTTGGACACATAAGAACGCCTACGGAACGATGCTACGGACCGTGACCGAGAAAATCACCGTGTACCATGGCAGTGATCAAGGTGAACTGTACGACCTGCAGGCAGATCCTGACGAGTTTGACAACCTCTGGGACCGAGCGGATCACCAGGCGTTGAAAGCCGACCTGATCCGGCGCTGTTTCGACGCCAGCGTATTCGGCATGGATCCTGATCCTCCACGGTTGGGACCGTTCTAGAGCGCATTCCGCGCCTGGTGGTGACTTCATTGCTTGCGGAGCGGTCGATAGTCTGGATGGCCTTCGGGTGCCAGCAAGCGGCGAGCTTTGGAACGTCCGCCTTTCCAGATATCGTATTGTGGATCCGCGTATTCGGCGAAAAAGCCGTCGAGTTTGACTGCCATCGCCCGTTGGATATCAGCGTGTTGCGGCTGGCCAAAGAGGTTGACCCGTTCGTAGGGGTCGTTGGCCATGTCGTACAATTCGGTCGGCCCCTCTGGCTCGCGCCGTGCGACATACTTCCAGTCTTCGATCCGTAGCGAGCGACACCCTTCCATTTCGTAGACCATCTTCGTCTCCCAGTCGATCGGTTCGCCGCGTAGCGCCGCCGCGAAACTTCGCCCCGACAATCTGGGCTTGCGTGGAATCCGATTCTCCAGCCCCGCATACTCCAACAGGCTGGGTAGGAAGTCAGTATTGCTGACCATGATGTCCGTCGTCCCTGGCCGAATGCCCTTCGGGTGGTGGAAGATCAACGGGACTTGCATCATCAGGTCGTGGGCTCCGATCGGCCGCGTGTGATCGCCCATGCCAAAGAAACCGTTTTGGCCGCCCATCCAACCTTGATCTCCGGCGAATACAACAATGGTGTTTTCGTCCAATCCGTACTTGCTAAGCGCATCCATGACGCTGCCAACGCCGTCATCAACTCCACTCACTTCGGCCGCCACGCGACGGATACTTGTCAGGTTGTTGTGGTAAGCCTTGTTATTGTATTGCCACGGGTGGATTGTGTCTCGAGGAAACGATGGCAGCTCTTTGTCCGCGTAGAATGACGCGTGACGATTCCGCGCAGGTTCGAGCAACAGTGGCCCCAGACAATAGGGGCCATTGTAGGCCAGGTAGAGAAAAAACGGTTTTTCGTTGTCCTTATTCTGTTCGATAAAGTCAACGGCATGTTCCGTCCAGAGGTCCGTCATATATTTGGGCGTCTTCTTAACCTCGCCATCCTGGATGATCATATCGTCATAGAAGTTTCGCGTGCTCCCGCGGACCATCGTGATCCATTTGGAGAATCCATCCTGCGGAGTCAGATTGGCACCAAGATGCCATTTTCCGCTGAGACCGCAAACGTAACCCTCGGAATGCAAGATCTCGGGAAGGGTCTCAAACTCTTCCAGGGTGTAATAGGCTTCCGGGCCCACCATGTACTTGTTGTCAAGAAATGAGTGGAGTCCATGTTGCGAGGGCATCAGGCCAGTCAGATACGTAGCGCGTGTTGGCGAACAGACGGGATTACTGCTCATCGCTCGAGTAAATCGCATCCCTTCGACGGCGAGCCGATCGATGTTCGGCGTGCGAATGTCCTTGTTGCCATAGCAACCCAACGTCCACGCGCCGTGATTGTCCGTCAGAATGAAAACGACGTTGGGACGATCCGCGGCAAGAACGAATTGCCCTGCGAACAGAATCCAGGTTGTGAAGAATAACCAATAGAGGCGTGCATGGTTCATGATCAAGAATCCATCGGTTCGAGGAGAGGCCGGCTTAACCGAACACAAGTGAGGCGAAATACAACGACCGGCAGCTATCGTGAACGCAATTCGGTTTCTCTAATCGCGACTTTAACCAACCGTTCGACCTCTTTCAGGTTGACATCCTGGCCATCTGCTGGGAACTCGTACGGCAAGAGAAACCACTCTTCGGTAAACGCAGCTGACTTGCCTGGTTGCAACCGTTCGCGCGGGCCGATCGGTTCGAGTTCGACACGACGGTCTTCAGGATACCAGATCGAGATGGTAAGCCCCGCGACTTCGTTATAAACACGATTGGGGTAGACGGGAAATTGTTTGACGAACATCGTGTCGTTCTTCATCAGGTAGGCGAACCACCCCGCAATAGAATCCATCCCAAGTTTGGGTTTGCGCGGGACGCCAGTGATTTCGAGAAAACCGTCTCGCATACGAATGTTTGGGTCCGTCGGAAGAAGGTTAATCAAGTCCCCCGTTTCGTACATCACGTAGCGGTTGGGAAAGCGGCTGGGTGTCGTCAGCGGAATCACGCAGATTCCGTTGCCCAACGCAAATGTACGGCTCCAGTGACACCACTCAGTCACTTTGTCCGAGACGTTCTTGATGATTTGAGTGCACGCCAGGCGGGAACCTTGTTCGTCAATGCGAAACTCGCGCACGAGTTGTGTACCCGTCGGCTCGTCGTTGGCACTGGTCAGCCGCGCCGCGTACAGCCCGACGACTTCGCCCGTCCACTTGCCCGACCATAATGTCGGGTGGCGCGGAATCGTCTTTTCCGGACCGATGTCAAATCGCCCTGCCGACATCGAAGCGCGCTGGCCGGGTTGATACGGCTTCCCGGTTGCTTCCTCTTCCAGGTACAACGCATTTTTTTCCTGATATGAATACTCCAACACCCGCCCACCTGCTGCTGGGCAGAGCACAACACGAATCGTGTCGTTTTCCAACTGGATGCAATTCGGATAACCGTGATACGGTAGCACCTTCGGTTGCGCAGGGGCCGCGCATAGCGACGATGCGATCAACAGGCAGCAACAAGTTATGAAGGCGAAGATC
>JASLRF010000378.1 GCA_030744095.1 Pirellulaceae bacterium
ACGCCAATTTCTTTTCTCAAGTAACGATGGAGATTGAACCCCGGTGCCGGGGAAACAAATTGCAAAATCGTGCCGTCTGCGTCCAAGAGAGCATAGGGGGGCGACGCTTGACTCCGTGAATGAACCGGGTACAACCACCCCACGCCGTCAAACCGCGGATCGACATTGGAAGGGGTTGCGGGCCGTGCGGATTTGACGTTGGCTGCAGTCTCGGCGACGTTCGAGGGGTCCTTGGTGCCTCCGGCTGTCTGATGACGTGAAAGCAGCTGTGCAAACTCGTCCATTTTTTCAGCTAACAACAGTGCCCTGCCGCGATCGACCGTCGTTCCGCCCCGAGAAATCAGGTCGTTTACGTCTTCACTTAGCTCGGCGAGCTGCCAGTCATCGACTGGCCTGGCGACCATCAACGACAGCTGCACGTCCAGATCGCGAAGTCGCTCCTCGAATTCCGCAGCGCCCAATGGGGGCAGATCAGATTGAGGCGCGACAGGTACTCGTGAGGCGCGCCGCACGAGATGGGACCGCTCGTCACTGTCGCCGTTGTCGTCGGTGTTTGTGGTTGACCTGCGGTGCCTGCGAGCCACAAAGTCGTCGCGCCGAGGCTCGGAGTCAGCTTCTTCCACGACGACGCGAAAGTCAGTCAACTGGATGTTCCCCTTGATTTCGGGCTCGAACGTCTCCACGTGCGAAGCATGGCGGACGTCGTTTTCGTGAATCCACCTGAATTCTCCGGAGGGGGGCGCTATTCGATAATGCAATTCACTCAGACCACCCGGATACGTACGCCGATGTTCCTCGCCCCTGACCACGACTTTCTCACCCAACTTGAGTCGAACCTGCCATCTGAATTCGTTTGGCTGGACATCGCTGCTGCCGACCCAAGACACTGCGTGGTCGCCGACAACTTCAACAACATCCTGTTCCTCTGTAGCGCGGGCGTACCGCGCGGCGACGAGGCTGAAAGAGGCCTTGGTTGGACGAACAGCCAGCCATCCGCTGGGAGTTTGACGATAAACTGTCAGCGATCGTCCGCGATCGAGAAGTTCAGTGACATAGAATGCTTCCCCGGGGCCGCAGCGGAGCGGAGCGGCGGCCGTAACGATTTGAACCTTGTACGGAAAGGCAGATTCATAATCACCAGCAAAGCTAGCGACCGAACTAATGAGAGCGCACGCCGTCGTCGACGCAATCAGAAACCTGTGCATGTTGGGACCTTCGTGCGGAATCGCAATACCAAGCCGGAGAGGAGAAGAGGCGGGGCTTTTAGTGGAAAATGCGAGATGAATCAAGGCCAGCCAAACGTAGATCTGCATTGCTGCATTGCTGAATTGCCCTATGCTCCGGCGTCCCGTACCCTACTCACGCTTCGAAACCGTCTGGTGCTAGGACGCGCTCGCTCGACTCTCAGAAACTTTGCCCCGGTTTCGGCCCATCCTTGTTCAAGGTTAGGACCTGCGGACCTTCCTCGGTCATCAGGATGGAATGCTCGAATTGCGCCGATAGCGAACCATCTTTGGTTCTCACCGTCCAGCCATCTTGCTTGTTGATCACGCCCGCTCGGTCACCCACATTGATCATCGGCTCGATCGTAAAACAGATACCTGGGTGCAACCTATCACGGCGAGCTTGACGATTGGGAAAATGCGGAATCGTCGGCTCCTGATGAAACTGCTGGCCAAGACCGTGGCCAACGTACTCCTGCACAACGCTAAACCCGCGGCCGACAGCGAGCTTTACGATCGCGTCGCCGATATCCGAGACACGGCAGCCTGGCGAAATCGCGTCAATTGCGACATAAAGGCAATCGAATGCACACTGCGTGACAGCACGGGCCTCGTTGGACACTTCACCGATCAAGAATGTCTCGGACGAATCACCATGCCAACCATCAACGATTGTCGTCAAGTCGACATTGACGATGTCGCCCTCTTGCAGTGCGTAGTCACCTGGAATGCCATGGCAGATCACTTCGTTGACGCTTGTGCAGCAGCACTTGGGATATCCCTGGTAGCCAAGTGGTGCCGGCATGTGACCGTGGCGAATCGTGTACTCGTGCACCAGGTGATCGAGTTCTCCCGTCGTCACACCCGGTTTGATGAATTTCCGAATGTAGTCCATCAGCTCGCCGTTAAAACGCCCAGCACGAGTCATCGCGTCGCGTTCCGGTTTTGCTAATTGCAGTTTTCTTTGACCGTATAACATCAAGTGAGCTCGGCTGATATAGCTTGAATTGAGGCAAGGACAGCCTTTGATTCTAACATGGCGACCTTGCCGGTAACATGCCAGCGTGCCATTGTTGGGCAGCACACCGTTGAGGCGAACAAAGAGCATGAACTCCCCGTTTGCCAGAATTGTCCTACCCATTAGACTAAAAAACATCCATGCGGGCGCACAGAACGCCGATCGCGCAGAAATCAACCTCTTAACCTCAGATCGCCAACGATGCCCCGCTACAATCCCGCTCAAATCGAACCCAAGTGGCAAGCCTTCTGGGAGGAGAACCAGACGTTTCGTGCACCAGAGTTGCCGGGCCCAAAGAAGCTGTACGTGCTGGATATGTTCCCCTACCCAAGCGGCGATGGCCTCCATGTCGGCCATCCCGAAGGCTACACGGCGACCGATATTGTGTGTCGTTTCGAGCGGATGCGCGGTAAGTCAGTGTTGCATCCGATGGGCTTTGATGCATTCGGATTGCCAGCCGAAGAACACGCGATCAAGACGAACACGCCGCCGCGCGAGTCGACCGAGAACAACGTCGCGACGTTTCGTCGCCAACTGAAGATGCTGGGCTTCAGCTACGATTGGAGTCGCGAAATTTCCACGACGGATGTCGATTATTTTCGCTGGACCCAGTGGATCTTTCTGTTGCTATTTGACACCTGGTATGACGCCCGGCAGCAACGCGGCCGGCCAATCAACGAGTTGCCGATCCCAGATGATATCCAGGCGCAAGGCGATGACGCCATCGGGCATTACCAGAATGACTTTCGTTTGGCATTTCAGTCGGACGCGCTGGTGAACTGGTGCGCGAAATTGGGAACGGTGTTGGCCAACGAGGAAGTCATTGACGGCAAGAGTGAACGCGGGGGGCATCCGGTCACGCGACTGCCGCTCCGCCAATGGATGTTGCGCATCACCGAATACGCGGATCGGCTGGAAGAGGATCTGAAATCGGTCAACTGGTCCGATAGTATCAAGTCGATGCAGCGCGAATGGATCGGGCGCAGCACTGGAGCCGAAGTCGATTTCTTGATCGGTGATCCGGCCGAGCAAGCCGCGTGGCGTGCCACCCGTGCCGACAACGGATTCCCCCGCAAGCCTGGCGACGATGTGCTACGGGTCTATACGACGCGTCCGGACACGCTGTACGGTGCCACTTACATGGTGATTGCCCCCGAGCATCCATTTGTCGAACGACTAACCACAGGCGGCCAACAACAGGCAGTGCAGCAGTACTGCCAACAGGCAGCCGGCAAGAGCGACTTGGACCGGACGGACTTGGGCAAAGACAAGACGGGCGTGTTCAGCGGTTCGTTCGCCATCAACCCCGTCAACGGCCAGCAAGTACCAATCTGGATCGCCGACTACGTCCTGATCAGTTACGGCACAGGTGCGATCATGGCGGTCCCTGCGCACGACGAGCGCGACTTCGAATTCGCTCAGCAATTCGACATCCCGATCGTCTGTGTGGTGGAGCCGGCCGAACACGAACAGCTCGATGCGATCGGCCGTGGTGATGTCTGCTTCGCCGGCACCGGAAC
>JASLRF010000379.1 GCA_030744095.1 Pirellulaceae bacterium
GTTGATTTCGTCACCACCTCTCCGCGAAAGGCGACTATCGGACAGTAATTCCTCGAACGCCCCTAACGCCGGAACAATCGTGCAAACAGGAATCCGATAGACGCCGCCGTCAGAACGCCGAGTCCTGGGTGCTTGCGTACGAATTCCAGCGAAGAATCGATCAGCTCGCCGGCGCTCTTGTCCTTCAACCAAGCAATGCGCTGGACGGCTTTCTCGCGAGCCTGTTCCAGCACGGCTTCCGCAGCTCGTAGTTGCTCGCGCGCGGTCTCGACCTGCTCTGAGGCAGCTTGCACTTCGATGTCTGCGTCAAGCTTCACGTCGTCAGCCGGCTTTGCTGATCGGCGACGTGATGTGGCCGTCTTCTTCGCCATAGTTCTCTCTCGATAATGATCCAGGCGTCGCGCCTGTGGAAAAAGTCGCGCGCGAAAATCCTTTTAAGATCGTACCTTATCGGAAGACGACGAGCCGGCGCAAGCGTCGTGGTTACGTCACAACGACAAATGTCGCCAGGAGCTACGACCCGCACATCCGCGCCAATCGCAACTCGCCCCAACGGTTGCCACACCCCTCAGGCGTTAGAGCTAGTGCGAGCCTCGCTAGTTCTTCAGCTGCCTGGCCGCCCATTTCAGGATCTGATCAAACGTGGGGTTCTTGGACCAGTCTGGTGCGAGCCGTTCGGTTTCCTGGACCGTGCCCGTTACTTGCGGTTCAACGGTCCAAACGGATCGGTGGTTAAAACAGATCAGCGGAACGTATCGTTCACGCGACGTGGGTGTTGCGAGCCGATCAGCGTGCAAAAACACAGAACGCCGGATGCCGGGTGCGCGCGGCGGTACGACAATGTCGGCGGACGCAGATCGACGAACCTGAACCGGAAGGTGCGGGATGTTCGGCTCCAGAATACACCACATGCCATGTGCATTTCGGTACATCGGCCAAGCATGCCCTTGATTGCGAGGCGATTGAACGTCCGACGCCAGGATCCCGACGACGACGCGGACGCGATGGGCCGGTATTCCAGCGGCCACCAGTAGGCTGACACACAAAAACGACTTGTCCTCACAGTCGCCATGCCCCAGTTGCAGCGTCTCCTGAGGAAACTGCCATCTGTCATGACTCTCTTGTTCGCTGTGATAGTGAATGTGCTCGACAACGTGGTTCCAGACCGCTTTTGCCTTGATATCGTGCCGGTGGGATCCCGTCGTATGCTCCAAACTCACCCGGTGGGCACGCGCCAACCGCTCCCATGTCTTTCCCATCACTTCATCTTCGGGCGGCATCAAGAATCGACGGACATCAAAAGGGCAATAACGAATCGGTTCGTCATGACGACTAACAATTCGCTTGCGATGGACGATCGTGTCCATCAGGAGGTTCCGGCCCTCCCAAGCATAGAGCGGTTCATGGTTCATCGTCGACTGGCCGTCAATGTCGGGCGCGGTTACTCAGCCAAAGTGACACTCGATCCATCGCATCACACAGTCTCGTTCGTACGCGGTCGAGCAATTCGCGAATGACATTAATCGAATCCGCTCCCAAGCCGGCCGTGATGCTGTCCCCAACCCCGAACAGGACTATCTGTTTCTCAGACCAGACTCGGTTAAATCGCGCCCGATCAACCTCGGGACCCGCCGGACCACTGCCGATCGGCCGCGTCATGAACAACGCAATGTAACCGAGCGACCCGACGATCAGCACACAACCGATCGCCAGCAGCGCACCCAACCGCCGATACCATCTCATTGTCACGGAAGCGTACTCCTGGAGCCTGGTACGCAACCATTCTAGAACGAATACGTCTTCCCATCCAGGACCAGCGTGACTTTGCCCTCCAACGCCAGATACTTGGCCACGTCTTTCCCGTGTTTGGTGACGAGGTCGAAGTATTCTTTGCTGTACCGTTTGACAACAACTGCGTTCTTTTCTTGTTTGGCCGTCGTGATGGAATCGACCCACTGCTTGTTTCGATAGTAGAACGTTTTGCCGCCAATATTTCGGACGGTCTCCACAGTCACCACTTCATCACTATCGATTCTCCGAAAGCGGAGTGTTGATGCCCTAGCGGCTGCTGGCGGCGTGGCAGTACGGCTTGCCGCCGCATCTGCACCACCAAAGCCACCACCGCCTTGACCAAAACTCTGAGATGAAGACGGAGACGCAAGTCTGCCGCGCTGTAGCTGTGCCTTCAATTCTCTCTGCACGAATCCGGCACGGCCTTCCGCTTCACCCAAAGCGTCCAGGGCAATTCCAGCTCGCCTGGACGAAAACGCAAAGTCACGGACATTCGCATTCTCGTCAGCCAGAAACGACGTGTACGGCGTGATGATGCCGTGCCGTGTCGAAATGGCAACCAGTTCGTTGATCAGCTCTTGATTCTTTCCGTGCAAGTCGATTTCATCAATGATCTCGCCGACACGACGCATGGCCCAGAGTTTCTCGATGAAGGCATTGGTTTCGTCGGACGACTTGGCAACGAACTTGGCAGGAAAGCTCATTTTCTGTTTCTTCTTGCCAACCTTGCCGCGTACGGTAACCTTGGCGTCGCCACCTGACTTGTATCGTCCCACGACCACCAATTGGTCACCGGCAAAAAGGTCGTAGTTGTCGCGCGGATAGATTCGATTGACCAGTTTCCCTTGTTCTGCCGGCAGATCTTCCATGTCAAAGGTGATGGCCAGGTCCGTCAGGACCGGTGCCCCGATTCGGTTGTAGAGCCTGCTCACATGCGCCTCGATGTCCTCGTTCGGTCGCACGTATTGGCTCTGTCCAAAACAATTTCGAGACAGCTTGTCCAGCAGACGGCTGTTCACGTCGAACCCTAGTCCAAAAGAGAACAGGCGTGTCCGCGCGTCGTTTCGCTGCCGTGCATTCTCGACAATCTGGGCCTCCCTTTTTTCGCCAGCAGTCGGCAACCCGTCGGTGAGGAAGACAACAAAGTTCGAACGGCTGTCGTCAGAGAGCTGTCCGAGTGCCGCCTGCAGCGCACCGTCAATGTTCGTGCTCCCACCGGCGAAGATCCCTTCCACGAAACCCATCGCTGCTTTTCGTGTCTCCTCATTGAAACGCTGGAGTTCGGGCTGAAAACTCTCGACGGCACTATCGTAGGCGATAATATTGAACAGATCGCCTTCGCTTAGGTTGTTCAAGACAAACCGCAGAGCCCCTTTGGCCTGTTCGATCTTCTTTCCGCTCATGCTCCCTGAACGATCCACCACAAAGATGACGTTCTTGCCGACCGTTTGACCTTTGACTTTTTCGATCTCAGGACTGAGCAGCATCAAGAAGTAGCCATCCTTGTCGCCCTGTGGACGGTAGGTCAGGACACTCGCACCGACCTTCTTGTTCCCGATGTCATACATCAGCCGGAAATCGGAAGTTGGTATATGATTGGGAGCACTGAATGAGACTGTTGCCAGGCGATCGGTCGGTCGTTTAATTTTGACGGCATGTGTCGGGCTATAAACGTTCTTGATCTTCGCCTGACTCTGCACGGTCACATTGATGTCGACTTTTTCAACGGGGCGCGACGTGTACTTGGCGGTGCTCAACGGGAACAGCACTTCAGTCAAACCGCTCTGTTTTCGGCAGAGTTGGCTATATCGGATCGACACCTTTCGGCTGGCACCTGCTGGCACAGGAAAGACACTGGTCTTGAACATGCCAGTGCCCATCCATTCCATCAGCGCCGGGTCTTGATTACGTCGCACGTAACCTTCGTAAATCCGCCTGGCCTCGGTCGCGTCGAGCAGCTTCGCCTCGTATTCCTTACCGTCGACCATGAATGTCATGCGGTCGATTGCACCATCGTACGGCAGCGGGAAGACGAACGAGACTTCCATCTGTCGGCTGCCTGTGTTGACAAATGTCTGCGACATCTGCACCTGAGCGACCTGGTCCTTGAGGTTGACGTCCACAGCCAGCTGCTTGATCCGATACGACTGCGGTGATGGAGTTGGGGGTGTTGGGCGTCGTCGAGGGCCAGGCCAAGTCATTCGCGGCAATCGACCCGATTGGTTTTCGCGTTCGTCGATCAGCACACCTTGCGCTGTGGCGACGGTCGGCAGGAACGTGGTGACTGCCAGTATTACGAACCAGAGTTTGAGCGCGCGCATGATTCATCCCTCGATTCTATTTTTGTTCTCCAGGCAGATCCGCTCGCCAGACGACCGGCGCGTGGCCAACAGTCATTATCCCGGTGGTTCGCAGGATTCCAAGCAACGACCTCGGCCGCACAACGAACTTGCTCCCGCACGGAGGGTGGTCCTTGCCTCCTTAAACGACGACCCGGACGGCCAGTTAGTTTCTTGGGCAGGTGATCCTTCCCCACGAGAACATGCCAGCCCGATTCGTCGGCAAATGAAATCTGGCTGCTTAGCCACCCAATCCACCAGAACCGCCTATTTATTCGGATTTCAGCTGCACGAAGCCGGGTGACCCCCAGAATTCGGTGAGTGGTCCGCCACTTTGCTCGTAGTTGCTCTTCGTGCCGTGGTGGGTTTCTGGTACCTTCCCGCGCCTATTTTCTACCAAGATCAATCCAGATTTCGCCACGAGCTCTCTATCAATTGGGCGGAATGCCGGGGAGTTGTCGGCGTCGGAGAACGTTTGCATGTGTGGGATTGTTGGTTACATCGGCCCACGTGAGGCCAGCGAATTCCTTGTGGAAGGCCTGCGGCGTTTGGAATACCGAGGCTACGACAGCGCGGGGATCGCGGTGATAGAAGCCGGCGAAATCGGCGTCAGTAAAACGACTGGACGCGTTGACGCACTCAGCAACCAACTCCTGCATTCGCCCTTGGCTGGAAATATCGGCATCGGGCATACGCGTTGGGCGACCCACGGTGCCGCGAACGACCAGAACGCACATCCGCACGTGGGGGGCATGGGTGCCGTCACGGTTGCCCATAACGGTGTTATCGAAAACTTCGCCGTATTGCGATACAGGCTAGAAAGCGAAGGATACGTATTTCGGTCGGAAACCGATTCCGAAGTGATTGCGCACCTGATCGCAAGTTGTCTGGAAGATCAGACGGCCAGCGGCGTGAGCGAGACGACAGAACCAAATGCCTCGCCACACGCACCGCTGGTCGCGGCAGTTCGCAGCGCGCTTGCCCAGCTGCAGGGAACGTACGGCTTGACTGTATTGTTTCGCGATTTTCCAGAAGTCATGATTGCCGCTCGGCTGGGTAGTCCGCTGGTGGTCGGCGTCGGGCAAGGCGAACACTTTGTCGCCAGCGATGCATTGCCGTTGGCTGGATACACGGACAAGATCGTGTACCTGACGGATCATCAGTTGGCCGTCGTGACCGCCAAAACACTGCGCGTCACTCATCGCGAACTGGGAACGGTCAAACCCAGCGTCGAGATGCTCCAGGTTGACCCGGGCGACCGATCGCTGAGCGGTTTCGATCATTTCATGCTGAAGGAGATTCACGAACAACCTGAGTCGATTCGCAATGCCATGCGGGGCCGCATTGACGTCGACAATGCAACCGCGACGTTTGGCGGCCTGAACCTGACGGCGCAGCAGCTGCGCAGCGTCAATCGAATCATCCTGACCGCTTGCGGAACCAGTTGGCACGCCGGTCTATTGGGCGAATACTTGATTGAACAGTGGGCTCGAATCCCGGTTGAAGTTGAATATGCCAGCGAACTGCGCTATCGCAACCCACCGGTCGATCACAACACATTAGTCTTTGCAATTTCCCAGAGTGGCGAAACGGCCGATACACTCGGTGCGATCCGAGAAATGAAAAGGACGGGGCACCACACGCTGGCGATCTGTAACGTGGTTGCCAGTAGCATTGCTCAAGAAGCAGACGGCGGGATCTTCCTGCACGCGGGTCCCGAAATCGGCGTCGCATCGACCAAAGCCTACACGGCTCAATGCATGATCCTCGCGATGTTGGCCCTCTACTTCGGACGGATGCGGCATCTGGGATTTGAAGCAGGACGCCAGATCATCGACGATCTTCAGCAGCTGCCCACGAAAATGCAGGAAGCTCTGGAAACGAACGAACAGGTTCGACGTGTCGCCGAAAAGTACCGAGATGCCAAAAACTTTCTGTATCTCGGGCGCCAATACAACTTCCCCACCGCGCTAGAAGGCGCACTGAAGCTGAAAGAGATCAGCTACGTTCACGCCGAAGGCTACCCGGCGGCGGAGATGAAACACGGTCCAATCGCCTTGGTCGACGAGCAGACGCCCAGCGTGTTCATCGTGCCTCAGGGATTTGTCTATGACAAAGTCATGGCCAACTTGGAAGAAGTCAAGGCTCGCGGAGGCCCGGTGATCGCCGTCGTCGAGAATGGTGACAAACGCGTGGCACAAATCGCCGATGACGTCATCTCTGTACCAAGAGTTAGCGAACCGCTGCAGCCTCTAATCAACATCGTGCCCCTCCAACTCCTTTCCTACCACGTGGCGCTACTGCGCGGTTGCGATGTCGACAAACCTCGTAATCTAGCCAAGAGTGTGACGGTGGAATAGGACCAGCCGGACTGGGCGGAAAAAGCAGATCAAACGACAGCGTGGGTAGGCCGAAGTCATTTAGGTCCTGCGAAGTACCTGGTAAGGGAAGCAAAGAATGGTGAAGCAAAAGCTGAGTTCTGGCAGTCGCAAGGCACTAAGTGTCCACCTGGGCGATTCGGCGGGCAGCGAAGTGGGCAAGTTGATTCAGCAGTTGCTGGACCGTGTTGAACAGTTGGAGTGCACCAAAATCGACGTGACGCCGATCGCGACGCTCGCTCCCGTTTCTACTCAGGTCAACGCAAATGGCCCCACCACTTGACACCCAAAACGATTGCGGCCACAACAGCGGATCGCAGCCAGCGTTTATGATCTCGATCGCCAACGCGGTCTGAAGTGTGTGATTTACCAGTGTGCACAGACAGATGGCTAAGTATCTCGTCACGGGAACTGCCGGTTTTATCGGCTGTTTTGTCGCCAAAGCAGTTGCCGCGCGAGGCGACCAAGTCGTCGGTGTCGACAGCGTCAACGACTATTACTCAGTTTCGTTGAAACGCGACCGTCTGAAGCTGCTCGAAGGCCTGCCGGGATTTTCGTTTTGCGAAATGGACTTGTCCGACCAGAAGCAGGTGTCCGAGTTATTCGAGCGCGATCAGTTCGACGTTGTCGTGCATCTGGCGGCCCAAGCGGGTGTGCGTTATTCGCTGGAGAATCCCCGCGCCTACATCGACAGCAATCTTGTCGGTTTCATGAACATCCTGGAAGCGTGTCGCCATCAGCAGGTGCGACACCTTGTTTATGCATCTTCCAGTTCGGTCTACGGTGCCAACACCAAGATGCCTTTTTCCGTCCATGACAACGTCGACCATCCGCTCAGCCTGTACGCAGCGTCGAAAAAAGCAAATGAATTGATGGCCCACGCGTACAGCCACCTATTTTCGCTTCCGACGACTGGGTTGCGGTTCTTTACGGTGTACGGCCCCTGGGGCCGCCCAGACATGGCCCTTTTCAAATTCACCGACGCGATGGCCAAAGGCCGCCCCATCGACGTGTACAACCACGAGAAGATGCAACGCGACTTTACCTACATCGACGACATCGTCGAAGGTGTCATTCGCGTTTCTGATCGCGTTCCCAAACCGAATCCGGATTGCAGTGGCTCCGCCCCCGACCCCGGGACCAGCAGTGCACCCTACAAGATCTACAACATCGGCAACAATCAGCCTGTTGAACTGTCTCGGTTCATCGAAGCGATTGAGAATGCCTTGGGCGTCAAAGCTCAGCAGAACCTGCTGCCGATGCAACCTGGTGATGTCCCGGCAACCTACGCGGATATCGACGACTTGATAAATGATGTCGGTTTCCGCCCGCAGACGTCCATTGAAGATGGCGTCGCGAGGTTCGTCCAGTGGTATCGCAGCTATTACTCGATCTGAACTTTGTGCGCTTTGCCAGGCCCAATGTCGCGTGGCCCCCGCTCCAACGCCCAGCGGTCAGCAGATCACAGCTTCGGAGTGCCGCGGCCAGCTACTTCAGACGGCAGTTTGACGGAAAACTGCGTTCCCGTTGAGTTGCTGTGGCACTGGATCTTCCCGCCCACTTCCTTAACGGCGCGTCCTACGATGAATAGCCCCAGGCCGGTGCCGCCGGGCTTGTCGGACACAAACGGATCGAAGATGCGGTTTTGAAGTTCGGCTGGAATTCCAGGTCCATCATCTTGGATGGCGACGGTGACGTGTTCTGCTTCGTCCTTCGCGGCCACTGACACGTTTCCACCCTCGCACGCCGCCTCGATTGCGTTGAGTAACAGATTGAATAGGATTTCTCGAACCAAGTTCTGGCTGGCGCTGACAGGCGGTAACGCGCCATCAAGATCGATCGTCACCGTCACGCCACGTTGTTTCGCCAGATGGGACAGCACATGCACGGCGCTTTCGATCGCCGGCACCAATTCAGTTGGTCCGCTCTGACTCTTCTCCGGGCGAGAAAAGGTGAGAAACTGTGACGTAGTGTCCGTCAAACGTTGTACTTCATCCAAGATCATGCGAACGTCTTCGGCGTGCTCGTGCCGCGGCCCCATCTGTTCGCCGAGTACGGTGGCGATCGTCTTGATCGACGACAGTGGGTTCTTGATCTCGTGCGTCACACAGCTAGTGAGCAATCCCAGCGTGCTGAGCTTTTCGTTCTGCGCCGCGCGGCGTTCTGCGTCAAGTCGTAGACGTTGCAAGTAGGCATTGTGCAACGCGACGCCAAGTTGTTCGACGAGCAACAGGATAGCGTGCGTCTCTTCCTCACTCAGTTCACTTCCCCGGGGCCGCTGCCCCAGGAGAAGCAGCCCCGATACATTTTCATGGTCCAGGCGAACAGCGAAAACGCCCTGCAGTTGCTTAAGTTGGTCGAGCACATCAAAATCGGCTAATTGCAGGCCGCCCGTCGCCACGTACCCGTGCGAAGGCAACAGGTGACGAAGCGCGCACACTGCAGTCAGTTCGAACTGTTCCACGTTACCGCTGGCCACGAATGGGTCGCCCTGTTCGTCGTACAGCCAAACTGCTGCCCGCTCAACACCGAACGACTCGCGAAGTGATCCCACGAACCAATCGACCATCGCCTGTGGTGAGTCGTCCAAATGTTGCCAAATGCCGACGGAAAGCCTTCGCGTTCGTTCGCGCACCTCGTCCAGGCTGTGACCAAGCAGATAACGCAAGGACTCCGCCACGCGACGTCTGATTGGTTGGTAGGCCAGGATGACAAGGAACAGAAGCACGCCTTCGGCAATCGCGAAGTCAACGCGAAATCGCCTGTCAAGCCGTTCCACAAGACCCTCGACGACCAATTGATGAAACAGCAACACGGCCGCCAGCACAGCCCCGTAAACAAATGTGCGCTCCAGCATGAGTTGCATGAAGCGATAATGAATGACGAAGTAGGCGAACAACAATGCCGGAGCCAGCGGGGCCATCAAGACGCTCAGTGGTAGCGGGGACGTCGGATCGCGCCAATGATCGACGGCGAAGAACAACGCGTAGGAAATCCATCCCGACATGACTAACAAAATCAATGCCATTGCGGCTAGAAATCGGCGTGTTTCCGGACGGACCAGTTGTCGGCGAAGCAACAGAAAAGTCAACGCTGATCCCGAATTGACAATGCAGATCCAGACAACATACGGCAGCAAGTAGCTCAACATCAGTTCTAAATACGGCCGATCCGGCGCCAACGAAAGCGAATGCATCGCGGCGGGCATGACGATCAGAGGCAAGTAGGCCACGGCGTATCGCCAGTCACGGCGCGTGCGAATTTCGAGCCCCGTTTGAAAAAACCGTGTCGCGCCGTGCAGCATCGCTGAAGGCATAAGCAACAATCCGCCGCTCATCACGCAGCGAGAGAGCCAACGCGCTGCTTGCGACCAGCCGTCTGTGGCATCAATCAGCAGGAAGTCAACGAAGACACCACTGTGAAACAGCCAGACACCGGTAATCATTGCCACGACAGGTGGCGTCACGTAGCGCCAGTTGCGTCGTTCGAGGACGCTCAGCAATAGCGCCGTATCAATGACCGTTGCCGCGCCCAAGCAGAATAGATGAAAGTCAGCAAACATGGACACATTTTATACTGGGCGGAACGCAACTCGCCTATTTTTCGGCCTGAAAGACCTCGATATCGTCGGGAGTCAGATCGAAAGAACGGCCATCGGCGAACCACTCAATCGTCGGCGGACAGTCTCCATGACTCGTCACGATTAACTCGCCATCACCCTGGTTCGTGTGGCAGAAGCAGCAAATGCGAGGGCAACCGGAACCCTGGATATCTCTGCGTACAACCACTTCGGCGCTGACGCGTGGCGCGCTGGGCGAATGAGAAAAGCAAAGGACGGTGCCCGGCCGCAACCGGAACATCCGCCCCTCGCTCGGTCGAACACGAATCTGATCGCGTGTCCACCAGGTGAGAACGAGATCGACAAGGTCACGCATCATTGGAAACACGGCGCTTGAGTTCTTCATATTCTTTGGCAAGCCGATCTTTGCGATCGGCCGCTTCGAATTCGCGCTCCAGCTCTTCGGCATCCGGATCACGGCCTTCCAAGCGATCGTACGCCTCGCCCATCGCCTCGGCACGCTCTACCCGATCTTCCAGACGGCGGAATTCGGCAAACGCCGAGTTGCTTCCGACTCGGTCCATCGCTTCGTTGATGCGCGATGTCGAATCGGCTCGCGTCAGCCGTGCCAAGAGCAACGCCTGTTTTTGCCGAGCTTGGCGAATCTTGTCCTCCAGTTCCAAAACGGATCGACGAAGCTTGTCGGTTTGCTCGTTTTGCTTGTGCAATTCTCGCTGTAGAGACTCGGCTCGCTGTTCCGCTTGGATTTTCTGCTCCAATGCCAACTTAGCAGCGGACTCGTCGCCACGCCTCACGGCCGCTGTGGCACGAGTATCCCAATGTTGCACTTCGTCACTTGACTTGGCGACCTTGCGTTCCAGCTGAATCTGATCGGCAATGGCACCGGCGACGCTTCCGCGAACGCGTTCCAGTTCGCCTTCCATGTCGATCAGCAACTGATGCAGCATGCGCTCAGGGTCACTGAAGCGATCTCGCAGGGTCGTGATGTTTGCTCGCATGACGAAGGAAAATGTATTTAACCAGCTCATGGTAGTCTCCTCGTGAAAGAACGGTTGGTTTTCATATATAGTGAAGTGGTCACAATGATCATAAGCGCCCCTACGTCCACTGCTCCAGTTGAGATGAAATGCTCCGGAGTCTTTGCAACATTTTCTCGCGGTTGTTTTCCAGCACCGCGCCAAGCGTCAGTACCGCGGCACCGAAGCCAATGCCGGTAATCCACAACAGATTAGGGTGTTCAATGCCGCCACGGACAACCATGGCAACCAGATCGGCAACCAGGAATGCCGTTCCGGTATACATCAGGGCACGGACACGAAGTCCGATCGCAACCAACAACACGGCCGTTGCCGAAATCATCAGTGAAAGCATTGGCAACCAACTGTCGCCGATAATGTGAAACGTGGGTGAGACCAAAATGACCAACGCGCCAGCATAGCGGAGCGGGTTGTGCCAGACGGTTGGAATTTCTCGCTTGAGCACTTCCACCAGCAAGAGGATCGAAACGCCAATTGGGATCAGATAGAACTGCGGGTCAGACAGATTCAATTCGTGGAATAACAGCATGAGCGCGACGTTCAAGATCGCTGCAGACAGGACGACAAATCGTTTACTGTGACGTTCAATCGCGTGCCAGAAGTAGAAGCCGCTGGTTGCCAGTAACGCCAGACTGTTCAGGCCCCGCCAGACAACGACGTCACTCTGCATGAAGTGTCGTCCAATCGCAATGACCACCGTCATCAGCGGCATCCGCAGGCCGACCATGAAGAACGGGCTGGCCAGTATCTCTGTTTGCGTGTGGCGGCGAGCGAGTGTGGCGGCCAGCGATAGACTCCCACCCACGACCAGCGGAAGGAACATCGAGATACCACTGCCAAAGTGCAGCAGATCGAACCAGACAAAGTAAGCGAACGCTGCCGTGAAAATGGCGAGCCCCACCCAAACACGACGCTCGTCTTGACGACTGCAGGCGAACCAGAATTCGGAGCACGCCATGATCATGAACGCGATGGCCGACAACGCAATGTGCTGGGACAGGACAACTGTCTGAGGCAGCGTCGCCATCAATCCCAGACCGGTGACACATCGAAGAATGACGAGCTGCCCCGTTGCAGTATCACGCCACCCGGGAATGTAGCGACTTGCCGTTTGCCAGCCCAGCGTGCTCGTGGCTGCCGAGACCGCGATCAGGCAGGCAGCCATAGTTGGCAGATCCAGTATCAGTTCGGCAAGGTGATCCGCGTGTGAAACGAACTGCGCTGCAAGAATGATCAACAGCCAGTTCGCCAGCAACACCACTGCCAACAACATCCGTGACTCACGCCGCTTGATCGCCCAACCGACGAGGCCAACCAATGCAACCCCACCGGCGACCATCAGCGGTGTGTCATAGACGACCAGCGATACACTGGCCAACACGATTAGAAGGCCGCGGACAATCAACTCGGTTGGCACGACAATCATCTGTACGGCGCGGTACTCTTCGACGGTCACGATACGATTGTCCATCTCTGTGATGACACGTCTGAGCGTCTCGATCACGGGCAAAGCGGCAACCGCGGTAATGACCCACGCCAGCGGCAGCCACTCGATCGTGTCGTGACCAGCGACTTGCACCAACGTCCAGCTGACGAAACCGATCAGACTGACACAGCCAATACCTGCCGTCACCGGCTGTCGCATCCGCCGAGCGGCATTAAAACACCAGACTGTCAGCAATGCGTAGCAAGGCCACCAGAAGACACCGGAGAAGAACGGTAGAAGATCCAAAGTCTCAATCGCCATGACAGGAAGAGCGATTCCGACTGTGGTCAACGCCAGCACGATCAGCGCGCTGAGCCGCCCTACTTCAGCCCAGGCACGGGTGACACGCCATTGGGGACGTCGCTCGAATATATATGTGACGACCCACATGACGAGTCCGGTGATGGTCAGCAATTGC
>JASLRF010000380.1 GCA_030744095.1 Pirellulaceae bacterium
GGACGGTCTTGTTGCGCATGTCGCGCCCGAAAGCAGTTCGCACACCTCAACTACGCTCGCGCCCCCGACGTATCAAGTCCCTATCGTGGATTCCAAATCATGATGGCTCGGCGACATCAGATCTGGTGCCATGCAGCGATCGGATTCTGGCTGCTTGGCGGCGGTCCAGTTGCAGCACAAATGGGTGAGGACGATCCGGCTGGTGGCTCGCCATCGGTCTATGTGGTTCGCGAGTATTTGCCGAAAGAGAAAGTCCCGTCACGACTCAAAGGGTATATGGCCATCAGGCGTGACGAATTCGAGGACAAGCTAGAAGCAATGATGCGAACTGCGACAGACGATGTCGCAGGCGAAGCGCAGTTGGTTTCCGGTGTCTTCTACGCGAAGTATCGCGACGGCCAGCTTGTTGACGGCCGGGCAGGCTTGGAAGTGGTCAACAAGCATCAAGCAGACAGTGTTCTGTCGCTCGCGCCGTGTCGCCTACCAATTCGCCAGCTCCGCTGGTCTGATCTTGATGCACCGAATGTAACTGCCGGCGCGGGGATTGGTGGCAATTATGTCGTGTTTGCTGATCGCTCGTCCCGACTGATCTTCGCTTGGTCGCTGCGAGGCAACGGCTCCAGTACCGTTCCCGATTCACCCGCACCGCTCAAGAACGTGGGTACTGAGTTTTTCATCTCATTGCCGCCGAGTTCTATCAATCAGCTGGTGTTAGACTTGCCAAAAGGCCTCGTGCCGGTGGTCGACGTTGGCGATACTCGTCTTTTGGATAATGGATTTGAGGATCTCGCGGTCGTCCCCGAGACAGTCGACGCGGGATCGGATCGCTGGCTGGTGGCGCTGGGAGGGACACATGAATTCAAGTTGCAGGTCTTGGATCGCGTGGCCGCGACTGCGTCAAACGCCTCCGCGCGTCTGCGTCAGGCGACAACTTACCGCTTGTCGACGTCTGCGATTGAGGTCCATGCGGAGATCTCATTGGCGTTTTTACAAGTCGAGTTACATCGCCTGGTGCTAGAGACTGCCCCAGATCTTCGTGTGGCGAGCGTTCGCATTGGTCAGCACGAGTTGCTGCCGGATCAGATCACGCGTGGTGAAAAGGCGGAGCAGGTCGTACTGACTTTCGACACACCGCTGCAGGGTTCCGGCCGTACGTTGATTGTCGACGCGCTGTCGCCCTTGGTGATGAACAAACCGATGCGATTGCCGACTCTTCGACCGTTGGATCTCGACTGGGAGCAGGCAACGGCCGTGCTGGAAGTTCCCGACACGCTGATCCTAAAAAAGTTTGTGTGCACCGGCGCCGTAGAGACGAGCGTCGAGTCGCCGTCTGGCATGGCGGGCGGAGAAGTCCATCACTTACAGCTGTACAACCAAGACGCAACGTGCGAAGTCGTGGTGGGGCGTCCATCGACACAGACTGTCGTCACCAGCGGTTCGGCGATTGCCGTGAGTCCAACCAAGATGACGGCTAATATTGTCGCTGATGTTCATTCGGTGGAGGGCGACGTCTATCTGTTGGATGCGCGGATCAATGCGCCTTGGAAGGTTGATTCTGTCGAGTCGACTCCGACCGACGCGTTGGAAGGTACGCCCGCTCGAAGAACACGTGGGCGACGAATTCGCATACAGCTTCGGCAACCGGTATCTGGCGACGAAAAAGTCCGGATTCTGATCAACGCGCGGCGAGGTATGCCTACGGCTGGGACCGATCTGACCGCAGAGGATTTTCAAATTATCGATTTTGGCAATGTGGCTGCGCACCGTCGTTTGGTGTCACTGCGTGCCGAAGCACCATATCACTTGATGGTGGCTGGGAAGCCGCAAACGAATGTCGATCCCGTCGAGTTTAGCGAAACGGATCGGGAACTGTTGGGGCCCCTTACCAGCGGCTTGGTCTATGTTGATGAAGGACAAGACGATTCGTTTCGAGTCAGTCTCACACAAGAGAAGCCCCGGTATACCGGGAGGATCTCCGTTGAGGCGATGGCGGATTCAGACGTTCTACGGCAGGCGATACGAATTCGCTGTCAGCCGGAATCATCGCCCGTCTCGAGTCTGCTGGTGCGGCTGTCTCCGTTACCCGACGTTCCATTTACGTGGTCCACCGACGAGCCGGACGGAGTTCTTTCTGCCCGATTGATCAAGACGGCAGACTCACAGGAGACGGCTGCCTGGGAAGTTCATCTGCGCCAGCCACGTACAACACCGTTCCACGTGACAGCGGTCTGCAGTTCGCCACTGATCGACACGACACCTGTCTATCTTGCCACGTTGGTGGAAGCAGTCGATCAAACTGGGACAGTCGCCGTTGGGGCGGTCGACGGGACGACGTTGTCAGTTGATGTCAGCGATCTCACCGCAGTGCCGATCGTCAAACCTCGGGAGGACGAGTATACGTATCAACGTGCTGCATATCGGTATGACCCAACGCGCGACCACGCCGTCACAGTCTCGCGACAATCCGGTCCGCGAGAACCCGTGTTGGCCTGGGCCTGGGCTTGCGAGTTGGTATCACGGTTCGAGACCAACGGTGTGACGAGCCACCGGGTTTGGTTCAAGATCCAGAATAGTGGTCGACCGCAAACAGAAATAACGCTACCTGCCACGGCGACGGTGCATCGAGTTAGTGTGGATGAAACCGAAGTCTCCTATGCTAAATCATCCGATGGTACTCCGCGGATCACGATTCAGCTGCCGCCCAAGAAACGCTTCCCCTCGGTGTTTGTCGACTACTCGACACACGGGGAACCTCTTCGCGGCTTTACTTCACGGAAAACCGGTTGGCCGCAGATCGACATGTCCTGCTTGGACCGCACCTGGGACATCTGGCTGCCACCGGGAATGTATGCTCGTGAGGATGCACGGTTTGTGAAGAACGTCGTGAAGTTTTCGCCGAACTGGGAGGACCGTCTGTTTGGGGCGGCGAATCTCCGCAGCAAGAAACGGCCTTTCGACTTGTTCTCGCTGTCCGACTGGCGGACGATCGGCCAAACCCCATCGCGCGATGCTGCGATGGCGGCTGCGAATTTTGTGCCCGCTCTTACGAAAGTCGTGGCCGCCAATGACGCGACTGACACGTCGAACGAAACGCTAACGTGGGGGCAGGTTGTTTCGCGCTACGAACGACTTCGCAGCACGGCACGTTCTCCGGACAGACTTCGCAGCTTGCGGATCGATACTAACGCGTTGCGCGACGAGAATGTGACTGCCGATACCCTGGTTTCAACGAAATCGAGGCAGTCGGTCTCGAAGGTACTTGCGGAACATAACTTAGCCGTTGTGGCCAGCCCGGATTCGATCTTACTGACGTCGGCCATCCGGCTGGGTGATTTCGATGACGGACTGAGTCCTACGCGTGATCTTAATGTGTTTGTCACACAACGCGACGGGAGTTCATTCGCGGCTGGTCCGGAGGGTGCCGTTTCGTCGCATGTCTGGTCGAATGAAACCGCCATTGGGCCGGAACCCTGGTCGCACGTCGGGCAGGAAGATGCGCAGGAATTTGGTCTTGGCTGGCGACATTATCAACTACGACCTGGCCAACTAGGTTCTGACACCGCGTCGGTCGTTCAGTTTGAAGTCTATCGTCCTGCTGTGCTTCGAGTGATGGGATGGGGCATCTCGTTCGTTATGATCGCTGCTGTCATTTGGTTTTCTACGCGTCGCGTCAAGTCACTGATCCTGATCGTGCTGGCCACCATCCTCACTTTGTTGGTCCCGATTCAATTCGTCCCTTTGGCTAGGGGCATGATGTGGGGCAGCCTGGCTGGGCTGTTCCTGACGTTCTTACGTGACAAAGCGATCAATACTCCGCCACAGGCCGAACTGCCACGGGTCGCGGTCACTTTGGCCAGGATGACTGTGATTTTGTTAGTCGCGCTCGGGGCTTGGCAAGTATTCGCTGACGACGATGCGAAGAACTCCGCTCCCAACGCCATACAGATCTATCGTGTTCTGTTTCCAGTCGATGAAAAACAAGAACCAGTGGGCGAGTACGTGCACGTCCCAGACGCTCTGTTCAATTCACTCCATCGGCCCGCGGCGGCGAAAAGTGCCAGTTTGACCTGGCTACTCCGCTCAGCCGCCTACGAAACGTCACTAGCGTTACGAAGTGATGCGGAAGGGTTGGTGGAAGCTGAGGTCTCGGCGGATTACGAATTGGAGACGTTTCAGATGGGCACGACAGTCGCCTTACCGCTGGAACGTGACGGTGTACGGTCTCTGACAAGTGTAAAACTCGATGGCCAGATCATCGATCCAGTGTGGAATGCGGCTGGCATGGCCTTGGAGTTCCCTGTCACGCGACCGGGACGTTATCGGCTTGAACTCACGATCGTGCCTGTTCTACGAAACGACACCGAGTCCGAGTCCAGCGGATTCGACTTGCGCGTTCCTGAATTCGCTGGCGCACGGCTCAAAGTCAGTCCATCCATGCGGATTGAAGGAATCGAGTTGCCATCTGCCTCCGGTGCAATCGATCAGAGCGAGTCGCTTGGTACGATCGCCGCGGATATGGGGCCGACCAATCTTCTGGCAGTTCGTTGGCCGTTGAGTTCCAAAACTTCGGAAGAGCCGATTCCGTTGACGGCCGTCGAGCGATTTTGGTTGCGAATCCAACCGAGTTCGGTCGTACTGGAGGGTCAATTCGAGTTTACGGTGCCTCGTGGCGGAATTGAACAAGTGCGGCTGCTTGTCGATCCGCGTCTCAAGCTTTCGCAGCTCATCCCAAGTCAGCCGGCGAATCACGAACCGGAAAGTGGACCGATTCCGTCGATTGTCGTCCGTTTTGACGAGCCCGGTGAAAATCAAGTCTCCGTTTACGCGACTTTTCTGATGACAGACACGAGCGGGCTGGGCAACGTCTATCTGCCGCGACTGAGCGCGGTTGCCGACGACAAAGGAAGCGCGACATTCGGACTGTCCGTCGCGCCCGAGCTGGAGGTAGAACTGGTGGCCGATCCACCCCTACAGGCCATCCTTCCGGCCGAGTTTCTGGCGGACTGGAATGAACCAACGGACGCGCCGCAATTGGCCTACCGTCTTGACGAGCCGACCCGTCGTTGGCACATGACCTCGCGTCCGCGGGCAGTACCGCCAGTAACGCAACAGCTGTCAAGCTGGTCCATCGGTTGGACACGCGCTGGACTGCACTATTCGGCAGATGTCGAGCTCGGTGGAAGGAACTGTTTTCGGCAGCGATTGCGGGTCCCGCAATCGATCGAGATCCGCAACTTAGAGGTCTTTCGTGGTGAAGAACTGCAGGCTGTACGATGGACGCGTGCGAACTCGGTTTTGACCGTGTTTTTTGAACGAGCCATCGAGGACCGGTATCGGTTGGTTATCGATGGCGAGGCGCCGACGGCATTTCGCGCGCGAACTACGTTGCCGTTGGTTTCCATGCAGGGCGTCGAGTTTCAATCCAATCGGATGGTTGTTCGACAACGGCCGGATGTTCTCATCCAGAACTTGAAAGCGAAGGGACTCGTCGATGAAGCGGACGAATTGACCGATGACATCCTGGCCGATCATGAGAATGGCCGCATTGTCAATTCTTTCTTGGTCCCGTCCGTCACGGAGGATGAAACCGAAACATCGTTGTCTTTCTTGACGAGACGAAACCGGCCACAGATCAGTGGCCGGATCGTGAACCGTGTGAGCTTTGGAGAAGACGACGTTTGGTTCGCCGACACTGAGATAACGCTTGACCTGAAATCCGGAGTCGTTGACGAACTGCGGATGGCTTTACCGGTTGGTTGGTCCCAGCCGCTGACCCTCACGCCAGAAATCAATCACGAGATTGTGGGTATGGATGCGGATCGAGTATTGGTACTCCGTCCCCACAACTCGACACGTGATCGGTTTCGCCTGCACATCCGTTGCGAGTCGCAACGCGCGACTGCGGCTTTATCGGAAGTACCACTAGTCAAGATTCTCAATGAGAGTCAAGTGCAGCAGTATCTCGTGCTGCCCAGCAGACGCGGTGAGGAGGTGATATCCTGGGCGACCAATGGCCTGCAGCCGATTCCGAATCTGTCGAATCAGAATTCTCCGTTGCAGGATGTCGATTCGACGTCGTATCGTGTGGAAGACACGCGCGTCACGGCCGTTGTTCACAATGTGGGACGGCTCGGTGCCACGTCGCAAGTGCAATTGGCGGACTTCAATGTTGCCTGGAATTATGATCGCACCTGCTACGGTGTTGCGGCATTCGACGTGACGCCGTTGCAGATAGCTGAGTGTATTCTGGTCGTTCCGCCGGGATTGTCGATCGCGCATGTGAAAGTGGCGGGAGTTCCTGTCACCTTGCGATCTGAAAAAGAAAACCGTGTGGGGATTCCGCTAGGTCCCGAGCAACTTCCACAACGGATTGAGGTCGTGTTCTTTGGACAGCTTAGTTCAACTTCCGCGATTCCAGGCGAAATGATCGCGGCACCATCATTGGCTAATCTGCCGGTCGAGCAAACGTTGTGGACGATTCATGGTCCCGTGGGAGCACATCTTGACAAGGCCTTGTTGAAACATTCTCTCACCGACGCGGTCCAACAGGCGCAGATTCGAGCCAGCTCGGCAACACATGTCTTAGAAATGGCGGAGATGCTCACACCCCCGGCCCCCGAAGTCGGCTTCGAATCGTGGAGACAGACCTGGCAGCGGCGACGGGATCTTGCCACGAGCATCGTGGACGGAACACGCGATCCTGCCGTCGACGCCGAAATCGAGATTTCTGACTTGGCGGCGCGGAACTTTCAAGAAGCTGGCAATGGCCGCGGACAACCCGTGCGGTTCGCCATGCATGGAGTCTCGTCATCCGTCAACATTCAGTTCTCGCACGACGAGGCGAGTGACCTGGGACAGCGCGCCGGTATTTCAGTGGCCATTGCCGGTCTAGGACTCTTGTTTGGTTTCGTAAGGCGGAAGTTCCGACTTCGTGAATGGATCGAACAATCGTGGCACGCTTTAGGCGTCAGCTTTGGCATCGTGTGGTGGCTGTGGTTTACACCGAGTTTTGTCGGGCTGGTCGTGATGGGACTCTCCTTGGTGGCAGCGCTGTGGCCCGTTCGCAAGTCTCGCCGTGTGCCGCGGGCAGGTGCCTAGATGCTAGCGTGACGCGACATTTTCCCGCGGTGGGTTCGTCTGGACGCGCGCTACAGGTTCTGATATTTTGTGCGACCTCGGTCAGGGCTTCGTGATCGAGATCGAGATCCTTAGTAATCAAGCCACGCGGGACGAACAAGGAGGTAGTCCGGCATGACTGCCCAGAATAAGCAAGAGCTATACGTTCATATTCGCTGGATGATTCGACGGGATATGCCGGATGTCTTGGACATCGAGAATCGCAGCTTCGAGTTTCCCTGGTCCGAGGAGGACTTCATCCGATGTTTGCGGCAACGCAATTGCATCGGCATGGTGGCCGAATACGATGAGCAGGTCGTTGGGTTCATGATTTATGAACTACACAAGACGCGGCTGCACATCTTGAACTTCTCGGTTCATGAAGATTTCCGCCGCCGCAATGTCGGGCACGCGATGGTCAGCAAACTGATCAGCAAGCTGTCGCATCAGCGTCGCAATCGGATTCTCCTGGAGGTTCGCGAAACCAACTTGGGCGCGCAGCTGTTTTTTCGTCGAGCGGGATTTAGCGCGGTTTCCGTACTGCGAGATTTCTACGACGACACGACAGAAGATGCGTATCTAATGCAGTATCGCTACGAGCCGAAGGAAGAAGAGATCGTGGCTCCAAGCAATCGGATTACGCGGCTGGCGGGCTGATCGACAGTGTCAGAAATCAACTCGTGTGACACTTCGCGTAGGCAATGAGACGACGGTGACAGAGTGCGGTCGGGCTCGATAAATCGCTCCAGGATTCAACACGAGTGTGTTGTTCACCATGTGATGCTCGGCTCGATGCGTGTGGCCGTAACAGACTAGATCCCAATCGGTCGATGCGACGGTCGACTCAAACAGTGCGCCATCATCGCCATGCAGAAAAGCAATTTCAAGTTTGCTCAGCTCCAGTGTTCCAAACCGCCCGTGGCATGTTCCGCCCGCCTGCTCAATTGCCGCGCGCAGTTCGGACTCGTCGCGATCCACGTTTCCAAAAACAAAGTGCGATGACCATCGAGTAAACAGCTCTGGGATTTCGGTCGAACCGATATCGCCACAGTGGATGACAACGTCGACAGTAAAAGACTGCAGCATCCGCACCGCCTGCAATGTGTTCTCAAGATGTCCGTGGGTGTCGCTGACGATGCCAAGGTTCATAATTCAACTATGATGGTTGTAGGCGACCAAGACAGCGATTGGACGCAAGGAGCCTGGTCCGCAGTCAGCATTGGTCCGCACGTCGTTCGAAGGAAAACTGGAAACGCGGGTGATGCAGCAAGAAATACTGGCATGGCTGTTCTTTGGCATTGTCACCTGCGTGCCCGTAGCTTGGATGATCGTGATCTACCGGCGTCAGCACTTTTCGGTAACCCAATTCGGCTTGTGGGCACTGGCCAATATCGTCGTGCGCGTTCTTTGGCGTACCAAGCTGTCATATTTTCCAGATTCGGCCAGGGAATCCGCCGTAATTATCTGCAATCATCGTAGCAGTGTCGACCCATTCTTTCTGCAGGTTTTCGTCGGTCGACCAATGCATTGGATGGTGGCGCGAGAATTCTATGAGCACCCCGCTTTTCGTTGGTTCTTAAGACAAACTGAAGCCATTCCGGTCAACCGTGGCGGCGTCGACACAGCCTCGACGAAATCCGCGATTCGTCTCGCTGCGGCGGGCGGCGTAGTAGGATTGTTCCCCGAAGGTCGGATCAACCTGACAGATGAATTCATGCTGCCAGTCCGCCCCGGCGCCTTGACGGTCGCCTTGAAAGCGCGTGTCCCGATTGTGCCGTGTTATATCGAAGGCGCGCCCTACGCTGGTACGGCGTGGAGCCCGTTCTTCCTCACCGCTCGCACACGTGTCACGTTTGGTGAGCCCGTGGATCTCTCGCCGTATTTCGAACAGGATCATGACAAGGTCTGGTCGGGCGCAAAAATGCTCGAGATCGTTGGCAAGATTGCCGAACTTGCCGATAAGCCTCCCGACCAACTCCGCCTGGCTGGAAAGAAATGGAAACCGACCGAACAAGATCTGCAAACGCTTGCCGAGGCACGACGCAACTGAGGCAACTTTCTCTCAGGATTGAGCAGACAATAATGTCGATTTGTCATCTCTCTTACTCTAAAGATTAAGAGGAAGAGGAAGCACCTCGTGTCTCCTCTCTGGATTACAGCTTCCATTTGGTGCTCCGGGCTTGCACGGCGTCACGTAAGCGAGGTTCGACATCGGTTAGCCGGTCGCTTGATACAAACACGGTGGCGACTGGGTGACCTGCCGCAATCGTCTGTGCGGCTGTCGGAATGTCGGCGACAACAGGCCAAGTTTGCTCGGCATTCGCTTGTCGAGCTGCCCTGACAAATGCATCGTCGATTCGTACATCACGACCGGCATAGATAATGGCCTTACCACGGAAACGTCCATGCGCCGCCGGCGAACAGTCCTCTAGCTGGCCATCACGGCAGGCGGTGACATGATCGGTCACGGCGTGAAACTCAAGTCCAAACTCGAGCACTTCGATAGAGCTGGTATAGCGAGGGTTAACTTCGATCGCCCAGATGCCGCGATCATTGACTATCGCATCCACGCCAAACAAGCCACGCAAGTCAAACCCACTGGCCAAGCCATCGCCGATTGCCCACCATTGTGAAAGGTGTGTTGCGCTCGGTTGTAGCGGCCCAATCGACCCGCCGTAGCGAAATCCAGTCGCCCCAGTCCAACTGGCACCGATCAGTTGTCGGGTCACCCCAAGCAAGACCGCCTCGCCACGTGCCGCGACGAACACGGCACTCTGCGATTCTCCGTCGACAACACGCTGCAAGTAGTGCGACAATACGTCATCGCGTTGGGCGTCGGTTGAATCCGTGTCCTGGGAGACATCGCGACAGGCAGACAAGAGCTGCATGTTGCCGCCGCCCGCCGAGTGAAATGGTTTCCTGATCCAACGACTGCGCGATCTGCGACCGATCGTTTCACGCTGATCTGCGCGAAGGACCTCAGCGCAGGGAAGACCACAATGGTGGAGACGTTGCGAGAGTTGCCAGGGATCACGGACTTGCTGAATCGGGCCAGCTGGAGTCCCCCAAAGAACACGCTCGGCGGAGATCTCGTCAATGATCCGTGGGTGGTTCTCCAAGCCGCCAGTGAACATCCAGGCACTTGGTGGATAGTCCCGTGCAAGGCTCGGAAGATCCGATGGATAGTCACTGACCCGTCTGGCTTTGTCCGTCATCTGACACAGGTCATCGTCGCAAAACAGATCGGCGGTGAGCGGGCTCAGACCAGCTCGAATCGCAGAGCTTGCTGCGGCACGGGTTGATGCGCCGAGAATCAGAAGAGGGTCAGGCATCAGTCGATCGGCAAAAGGAAGCGGCTGGCGGGTCGGTACCCGATACCGCGGCGGGTGGTTGCAAACATCGCAAGGTTTGGTAGATTCTCGGGTTAGCATTCGTCACTGTAAACCAGACAATCCACGACACCTACCACATTATGCGGAGAACAAGTTCATGTCGATGTATATCGGTGAAGCACTCGCTGGCGATGGCAATGAGATCGCACATATCGACCTCTTAGTCGGCAACAAGGAGGGCCCCGTTGGCGTTGCATTTGCCAATGCGTTGGCGCGACAAAGCGAAGGGCATTCCAACTTGTTGGCAGTGATCACGCCAAACCTCGCCGTGAAACCAGCGACTGTGATGGTAACCAAGGTCACGATCAAGGGTGCCAAGCAGGCAGTGCAAATGTTCGGCCCAGCCCAAGCCGCCGTGGCGAAAGCTGTTGCCGATGCGGTCGCCGACGGCGTGATTCCCAAGGACCAATGCGAAGACCTGGTCATTGTCTGCGGCGTTTTCATTCACTGGGAAGCTGAAGACAACAAGAAGATCTATGACTACAATTATGAAGCGACCAAGGGCGCGATTGTGAGTGCCATGACAGGCAAGCCGACTGCGGATGAAATGGTTGCCGGCAAGGATCAGGATCACCCGTTCAAGGGCTTCTGAACCAAACGCCACCAGAGGATTGTTACGAATTTCGGTCGCCCATCGTTGGTGTAACGATGGGCGAATTCGTTTCTGGGCAGGTGAAAGATGAGTAAACCGAAGATCCTGGTGCAGATCGACTCCGACGATCATGCCAGTTTGTTCGACGCCGTCGTTGGCGTGGATTGCCAAATCGATCATTTGCTGCAGTATTCATCCGTGCAACTCTCTCAAGTGCGCGACTTGGTTCACGGCGCAATGTTCACGCGTGGACCCGACGACCTACGCAACACTGCGATCTTTGTAGGTGGCTCGGACGTTTCCGCGGGCGAGGCGTTACTCGAAGCGGTTACGGCTTGTTTCTTCGGCCCCATGCGCGTCTCGGTAATGCTCGATGCCAGCGGCGCTAATACCACTGCGGCGGCGGCTGTCTTGGTGGCTGCCCGGCACACCGATTTACGCGGGACTGAAGCTTTGGTCTTGGCTGCGACGGGTCCCGTAGGCCAGCGGGCTACGCGCCTCTTGGCGCGGAGCGGCGCGCATGTGCGGGTGGCGTCGCGCAGCGAAAGGAAAGCGGAAGCGGTTTGTCGTCGCGTGCACGAACAGGTTGAGAACGCCAACTTGACGGCGTGTTCAGTGGAGACACCGGAGCAAGCGACGGCGGCACTGCGCGGTGTGCGCGTGCTCATTGCTGCCGGTGCCGCAGGCATTCAGTTGCTGTCGGAAGAGTTGTTGCAGGGCGCAGCCGATTTGCGAATCGCAATTGATCTGAATGCCGTTCCCCCACTAGGGATTGCAGGTTCGAAAGTCTCGGACGTGGCCGTTGAGCGTAATGGCGTGTTGTATTACGGTGCCATTGGGGTCGGAGGCACGAAAATGAGAATCCACAAGGCCGCCGTCCGTCAGTTGTTTGCCTCGAACG
>JASLRF010000381.1 GCA_030744095.1 Pirellulaceae bacterium
GGAAACGTCAGCTGCTTCGGTTTTTGGCGCATCACCAAGTGCAACACGATGGGAATGGCCGTGAAGAGTCCGCCAATCAGTAAGGACAAGTTGACGAAAGCCATGGTGCGTTCAACACCTCGCGCGGCGGCTGAGCAAGTATTCGAGCAACGCCTTGTCGAACTGCATACTCGTATCCAACGGCACATAGTCGATACCGATTTGAAAACAGTTCCGCTTAAAATCCTGCCGAAAGTCGTTGATCTCCTGCAGATAGTCCTGACGGAAATTGGTGGCGTCGACCTCCACGCGATCGTTGGTCTCCGGATCTTCGAACTCAATCAACCCATCGAACGGGAAATTCACTTCCGCTTCATCCAGGATATGGAACAGAATGACATCGTGACCACCGTGACGCAGCTGTCGCAACGATTGTAAGATCTCCGTGGGATCGCCCAGCAAGTCCGAGAACAGCATGATCAGACTACGGTGCCGCAGCATCGCCGCGATTTGTGTCAGACACTTGGCAATCTCCGTCTGACCCGTCGGTTTGAGATTCGCCAGATGGGAAAGCACGTTACCCAACTGCGTACGTTTGGATTTGGGTGCCAGGCAATCGCGGACTCGATCATCAAACGTGATCAGACCCACGGGATCTTGTTGGTGCACCATCAGGTAGCACAATGCCGCGGCCAGGCAAATGGCATAGTCGAACTTTGTCAGTTCCTGGCGGTGCGTGTATCCCATGGACTGGCTGAGGTCCATCACCAAGTAGCCAGTGATATTGGTTTCCGCCTCGAACTTCTTGATGTAGTATTTGTCAGTCTTCGCGTAGACCAGCCAATCGATATCCTTGGGGTCGTCGCCGTGGCTGTAACGACGATGTTCACTGAACTCGACAGAAAACCCATGAAACGGGCTCGCGTGCAACCCTTGCAGGAAACCCTTCACCACGAACTGGGCGCGCAGGTCGAGCCGTTTGATCTGATTGATCACCTCCGGCTTCAGATATTTCTCGACCGTTGCCATGGTGAGTTCTACGTACCTCGCGGAGGCGGAGGTGGAGGCGTTGGATTGTTGGCGAACTTTGGAATCTCGGGTTCGGGCGTCTGTTTCAGAAGTTTCAGCACGACATCCTCGGCTGTCATCCCTTCAGCTTGGGCCTGGAAGTTGGTACTGAGCCGATGGCGCAACACGGGCACAGCGATCTTCTTGATGTCATCAACGGCCACCGAAAAACGCCCATCCATCGCAGCGATGGCTTTGCCGCCATTGATCAAGAACTGTCCAGCTCGGGGTCCAGCTCCCCAGTCGACCAATTCCTTGACGAAATCGGGCGCAGTCGGGTCTGCCGGCCGCGTCGCGCGTACCAGTCGCGAGACATACTTCACGATGAACTCGCTGACCGCAACTGAACTGACCAGTTTTTGCACGTTTACGATTGCTCGACCAGAGAGCACTTTGCTGACTTCGACTTTTTCATTCCGCGTGGTGGTCGACAGAATTCGTTCCTCTTCATCAGCCGTTGGGTAGCCGACTTTGATATTGAACATAAAGCGATCCAACTGCGCTTCTGGCAGCGGATAGGTCCCCTCCTGTTCGATCGGATTCTGCGTTGCGATGGTGAAGAACGGATCAGGCAGTGTGTACGTTTCCCGTCCGACCGTTACTTCGCCCTCTTGCATGGCCTGCAGCAAAGCCGCCTGTGTTTTGGGAGGAGTTCGATTAATCTCATCCGCCAGCACAATACTCGAGAAAATCGGCCCTTCGACAAAGCGAAAGTTGCGCCGGCCATCGGCGTCTTCCTCCAACACATTGGTCCCAGTAATATCCGACGGCATCAGGTCCGGAGTGAACTGTATGCGTTTGAATCCAACGTCCAGAATCTTCGCCAACGTACTGACCATCAGCGTCTTAGCCAAACCGGGAACACCTTCCAAAAGGCAGTGTCCTCGCGTAAAAATGGCCGCAAACAGCTGTTCGATGACTTCATCCTGGCCGACGATGATCTTCTGCAGCTCCTGCTTCATCACCATGCGATGATGGCTGAACTCCTGCAAGACTTCGCCAAGGCTCCGTTGTTTTGTGGTCATATTGTAGATTGTATGCCTTTCGCCGCCCTCGAGTGGCGAGAAGTTCGCGCGATCGGGGTGAACCGGGGATGATCGCCGGTTCGATCCCGCCGAATTGATTGCCGCCGTAACTTTTGAATCCTAAGATATTTAAGATGACCGTTGGGCCGTCTACGAGAGGAACTCGCGGCATGTCGACAAAAAAAGGCTACACGCTGATTGTGCTGGTGCTACTTGCGCTAGTTGCGACGCCTGTACGGGGGGACATCTCCGCCGACCAAGTTCGTAAGTCCATCCGTGGTGGCGTCGGCTACTTGAAGAAGTACCAAAAAGTCAACGGAAGCTGGACGGACCACCCAGGCTATCCGGGCGGGTTAACGGCACTCTGCTCGTTGGCCATGATCAACGCGGGAGTTCCAGTTTCGGATCCCTCCATTCAGCGAGCACTGAAGTTCGTGCGTTCACTCGGAAAACCGAGAATGGTCTACAGTACGTCTTTGATCACCATGTTCTTGTGCGCCGCCGAACCGGACGAGGACGCCTCGCTGATCCGCGTGAACGTGAATTGGTTGGAGAGAATCCAGTTCAAGACGGGTCTTCATGAGGGGTCGTGGGCCTACTCGGAACGCAAGGTCTCGGGCGACAATTCCAATTCACAATTTGCTTTGTTGGCGCTTCATGAAGCCGAACGCGCCGGCGTGAAGGTCAAGGAATCAACGTGGCAATCTGCACGGGACTACTGGTTGAGGATGCAAAAGGAAGATGGGTCGTGGGGATATGTCAAAGGCGAGCCATCCACCGGCAGCATGACTTGTGCCGGAATTGCCTCGCTATTGATCACTTCAGGAAGAGTCCATCAGGGCGACGCCAAAGTGCAAGGTGGAACAGTCCATTGTTGCGGCACGCAATCTGACGATGAACCGCTTCGCCGAGCTCTCGACTGGCTGGGCGCAAAGTTCTCCGTCGAGCGTAATCCAAACCCCTACTCCGGCCTGCGGGCCAATCTCGACACAACACACCTGTACTACTATCTGTACGGTGTCGAACGCGTGGGGCGTCTGTCGGGAAATCGCTTCATCGGTCGCCATGATTGGTTCCGTGAAGGTGCCGCGTTCCTGGTCGACGGCCAAGACTCATTGTCCGGATTCTGGCGGGGTGATTATCACGCGGAGCAGAACGCACTGGTCGCCACGTCCTTCGCATTGCTCTTTCTGGCCAAAGGCCGTCGGCCCATCCTCATCACCCAGCTCAAGCACGGTCGTGGTGGTGGTTGGAATCCGCATCGGAGTTCGATAAAGAACCTCACACGGCGGATGGAGCAGCGTTGGCGACGCGATCTGACCTGGCAGACGATTGACGCACGCGCCGCAACGATTGATGACTTGCTGGAAACGCCTGTCCTGTTTATTTCCGGCCGAGACTCTCTGGAATTGTCGAGCGACCAAAAGAACAATCTACGCGAATACATTAACCAGGGCGGATTTATTTTTGCCGAAGCATGTTGCGGCGGCGATGGATTTGATCGTTCGTTCAAGGCGCTCATGAAAGAGCTGTTCAAAGACTCCAGCCTGCAGTTGTTGCCGCCTGAGCATCCCGTATGGTACGCCGAAGAGAAAGTCGATCCTGACTATCTGCGGCCATTGTACGGCGTCGACGCCTGCTGTCGCACCAGCATTATCTACTGCCCACAGGACCTTTCGTGTTTCTGGGAACTGAACCGCCCGGGGCGAGATTCTTCCTATCCAGCCAACGTGCAGGCGGAAATCGAGGCCTGCGTTCGGATCGGCGAAAACGTGGTGACCTATGCCACCAATCGTGAACTCAAGAACAAGCTGGACCGACCCCAATTCACGCTCAACCGCAACGCGCCCGATCAGCCCGAACGCGGCGTTTTGTATATCCCCAAGCTGATGTACGCGGGGGGTGGCGACGAAGCACCCAATGCGCTGCCGAATCTCTTGAACGTGTTTCGCGAAAAAGCTCAGATGCGCGTGGGCGTCGAGAACCGCAAGGTGCTGGCCACAGATCCTTCGTTATTTACCTACCCGCTGCTGTTTATGCATGGACGGCGCGCGTTTCGCTTGACTGCAGCCGAACGCAGCGCCCTGGCGTTGTTCATCGAACGCGGTGGGGTGATTGTGGCGGATTCGATCTGTGCTAGCCCCGAATTCAGCACGGCGTTTCGTCGAGAGTTCTCGGCGATCTTTCCAACGCAAGAGCTGGCCCGCATTCCAACGGGACACCCATTATTCACACGGGACTTTGGTGGTTACGATCTGAACCAGGTGACATTGCGTGACCCGCAAATGCGTGCCGGCGACGATCCGTTGACGGCACACCTGAAGAAGGTCTCACCGCTCTTGGAAGGTCTGCAAATCGATGACCGCATTTCCGTTGTCTTTTCGCCCTACGACATCAGTTGCGCGCTGGAAAATGGGTCGTCGCTACAGTGCAAAGGGTACGTAAAAGGCGACGCCGCGCGACTAGCAATCAACATCATTCTCTTTGCATTGCAGCAGTGAGGTTCGGATCTAATCCAGCAGCCAGTTCGCGGCGTGCATTGCGTTTTCGTCGCCGTTGCCTTTGACAGAATTCACATTGCCCGGCTTGCCAGCAGCCTGATAGGCAGCACTGACAACCGTGGGTGTCGCGCCTTGCTCGCCGGCGATCAGTAGCTTGTGTGGCGCGGACAACGCGAGCAACGCTGGAAGATCGCCGTACTTGACCGCACCCGGAATGAAGTTCGCATCACGGTACGACCGGAGATTGGCAAATCGGAAACCTTCCGTATCGATGGCAGCGCGGTCCACAGCTTTCCCGGCAATCGCGCGGGCAGCCGCCACGATCGGACCCGCGCCGTTGACGCCCACCAGATGGACATGGGCTGGCGCGTGGTCGTCGTTCCGAATCCATGATATCAGCGATAGGACATCATGCACGCGACGGGCGAAGACCGTGTGATTGTAACCAAATGTGTAGCCGGCGAACTCGCGTGGATTCTTGACGACTGGCATCGCGTCGAATGTCTGCTCAGCGGCGAGAAACTCGCCTTGATAAAGTAGATCAGCACTTACAACGGACGCGCCACGGGCCAACAACGCGCGGACGGACGGGTTGGGCCGATCAGCGGAATCGAAAACACCCCGTTTACCGCGCCCATCCAGCCAGATCACGACGTGGTTGTTCCAAGGCCTGGCTGTTGGATAGAACGAGATGATTGGAAGTACCTCGCCCTGATTAACATTGCGCAGGATATCCTTGAAATATAGAAAGCCGCCCAGTTCTTCCTTGGCGATTTTCTCACGTTCGATCGATCCCGCCATCGGCATGGCGCGACCAATCATCGTCTCGACCGCCCCGCCAACGACTTCGCGGTACTCGGCCAGCGACGGCTCGTCTTCTGGCATCAATGCGGCGATTTGCCGATCGGACTGATCAGCCATCCATTTTGTCAGGGCCCGTTCGTACTGCGGTCCGCCCTCGGGGCGCGGATGCTTGTCATCCCAGACCGTCGCTTCCGCGGTTGTAAGCAATCTCCAATCGCGTTCCTTAATCGGCTGGTCCAGGCCGAACTTGAGATGCTTGTTGAACAGATCGTACATCAAATGACGCGTCACATAGTTGTAGTTGTGTGGGAAATGGTTGAGCGGCTTGCACATGATGTGGTCAGCGACGCCCAGCATGGTGTAGAGCTGCTTGAGTTCAGGAAAGCCCTTAGTCATCATCTCCTTGGTCCAGTCATTCGCCGTCGTCATGCCTTGAGGCTTGGGCGCAAATAGGGCACACAGTTCGACGTTCCCCGTGCCGATTCGCAATAGACTGCAGTTCTCGCACGTACAACCACCTTGCATCGATGTGGAAACCATGCCTTGAGGAAAGGCCGCCACGGGACGTGGATCGACAGCACACAACAGAATCGTCTGTGTGCCGCCGCCGCTCCCACCGGTAACCGCAATCCGCCGCGGATCGACATCCGGCAGGCCACTGAGAAAGTCTAAAGCGCGAATCGAGTTCCACGATTGCAGACCCATGATGCTCTGCAAACGCAGTTCGGCCTGCGTGCTGAATAAGCCCCAACTCTCGCGACTCTCAAACTCCGGTCGCTGTTTGGCGAATCGATGAGCCAACTCGTAGGAGAGCTGCACACTGTCCGCGTATCCGATCATGTCGTAGATAAAGGCCACACAGCCCATCCGTGCGAGTTGAACGCAGCGCGAAAGTTTGGGAAATCGATTGCCTTGCTCAAACTTCTCGGCGCCAGATTCGATCAACCCTTTCATCTTTGCGGCGCCATAATCTTGCAAACGGCCGCCGTGGCCGTGGGGGCAAAGGACTGCAGGGCGGCTAGCGTTACCATCGCCTTTTCCAGCTGGTCGAAATAACAGCCCGGTAACGAAGTGATTCGGCACGCTTTCGAAGTAGACTTTTTCGATCGTAAAACCATCCTGCTCGATGCGACCGTGAATCACCGAGTTCAGCGGCGTACGCTCCGGCAACGGCCAGGTGCCCGTGGCCACCTGCACACGACGTCGCAATTCGGCCGCTCGCTTCTCCCAAGCTTCGGGAGAATCGGGCACCGAAAATGGGAAATACCCGTTAAGATCCTTCTGCTCATTCAATCGACGATCTTGTGGAACCTGACCGTCCGGCAAGACGCGCGAAACATCGCCGCGTGCCGGCGCGGAAAGTCCGAGACTGATCGCGGCGGCCAACACCGTCAACTTGGACAAGGCGAGAATCGAACGATGACGAGAGAACAAGGACGTCATTTTCATCGGGTTACCTCTTTCTCAGACAGGCTACTCGGTGGCGAGTGGGGCCGTGTTGGATGCTTCGTTGGTCTGTGCGCTGGGTTGGTCTGTTCGCCGGGTTGATCTCTGCGGTGGGCAGCAGTTCCACCACATGTGAACAAGGGGGGGAAGTTGATTATAGCCAACCCGCAACGCCGCATGACAGCGATTCGCCCCGGCGGCCACGGTTCTTGCCCGCGCCACAGTACTCTTGCCGCACGAAGCTGCACGTCGTAGATTGCTCGACACTCGCATTACGACCGATTCCTCTTGCAAGGCCACCATGATGGATCAGCAACCCACATCTACGGATCACCAGGACAAACAGTCGGATGGCCCGAAATGGCAGCTCTTGGACCGAATTCAGCGGCGAATTCTGGGTGTCCTCGTCGAAAAGGCCAAAACGACGCCAGAGGCCTATCCGTTATCGCTGAATGCCATCACGACAGGCAGTAATCAGAAGAGCAATCGGGCACCCCAGATGCAACTGGAGTCGGACGATGTGGAGCTTGAACTGGACAATCTGCGCTCAATCGGTGCGGTCGTCGAGGTGCAATCCGGTGGTCGAGTGCCGAAGTACAAACATCTGGCCTACGATTGGTTGGGTGTCGACAAATACGAATTGGCGGTCATGGCCGAGTTGCTGCTGCGCGGCGAACAAACGATTGGAGAACTGCGCGGCCGTGCAGCCCGGATGGAACCGATCGCAGATCTGAACACGCTCAGGCCGATCATTCAGTCGCTGGTGGCCAAGGGGCTGGTTGTCGAATTGACACCCGCTGGACGTGGTCAGGTAGTTACGCACGCGTTGTATTCAGAGCGTGAACTCAACCAGTTGCGTGATCACTTTGCAGGCGGTGCGCCGCTGCACGAATCGGCCCCGACGTCGCCTTTAAGCGCTCCCGCCGCTCTGGCCAGTGCAACGACTGCACCCACCATCGACCAAGACGACTTCGCTGCGTTACAGGTGGAGGTCGCCGAACTCAGAGAACTTGTAGAACAGCTACGATCAGACCTGGACAAGGTACTGTCATAGCATGGTGGCCTGTCGATTTCGGCGTGGGCCAGCAGCAGCGTGCGTTAGGATCGAGCAAACAATCTTCGCCGCCTTATCATCTCTAGTTGGACAGCGCCAGTTTCATCGTTAAGTAGTTGCTGAA
>JASLRF010000382.1 GCA_030744095.1 Pirellulaceae bacterium
TGATGGTCGCGATCTGCTGCTCGGTCAGCTTGTTCATCGTCCCCTCCATGAGACTCTCTAAAAATCAACACACACTACGTCTCGGGAGGGTAATCGAAAACACCAAGCAACGGTATGTTATTAATCGGGAGTTGCCTAATAGTCCTTCGTCGAAATCGCATCGAACTTGTGATCGTGACATCGCGCGCAAGCAGTGGTCAAACCTAAGAACGCTCGCCCGATCGTGTCAATCACACCGTCGATGCGGTCTGTTTCGTCTTGGCGAATGTCGGTTGGTGAATGCACCCATTCCCCCATGTACCAGAAGCCAGTCCCCAGCACCGACTCGTTGAATCCCTCGGTTGCGTGCAGCCTTGGCTGTGCGAGCAGATCGCCGGCCAGTTGCTCAACGACGAACTGGTCGTAAGGCAGGTCGCTGTTCAGCGCGCGAATGACGTAGTCGCGATAGTGGTGCGCGTTTGGCGCCGTGTGATCAAACTCATGCCCTCGCGACTCGGCGTAGCGCACGAGATCGAGCCAATGCCGTGCCCATCGTTCGCCAAAATGCGGTGATTTCAAAAGGTGATCGACTACCGCGTCAAACGCCTGTTCTGTCGAAGCGGGATCATCCACGAACGAAGAGACTTCTTCTGGCGTCGGCGGCAATCCGATCAAGGCGTAGTAGGTCCGCCGGATTAATGTACGACGCTCGGCCGGCGGTGCGGAAGTCAGTCCCTTCGCTTCGAGCTTTTCCAGAATAAAATGATCCAATGGATGCCGTGGCCAGGCTGTATCCTTGACGGCTGGCGGTTCAAGATGTCTGATCGCTTGCCATGCCCAGTGACTCGAGCGACGTTCTTCGATTGGAAATTGTTTCTTGTCAATCGGCTCCACTGCGTGTGAATCAGGCCAGGGCGCGCCCATCTCCACCCACTTCGTCAGGATCGCAATTTCAGCCGCTGGCATCTTCGATTGCGGCGGCATTTCGTAGTCGCCCATCCAGTTAATGGAATCCACCAACAGACTATTTTCAGGCTCGCCCGGCACAATTGCCGGCCCGCTGTCGCCGCCGCCAAGGAAATGGGATCGCGCGCCCAGTCGCAGATTGCCCTTTGGTTCCTCGACTTTCGGCCCGTGGCACTTGTGACATCTCGCTTCCAGCAAAGGTAAAACCTTGGTCGTTACAAATTGCAGCGTCACGTCATCGAGCTTACCGGTGCTATTTTCGGACTTCTTTGTCGCTGGCTCGTCCGCACGGACCGAGGATGAGTACCAATCACAGAGGACGCAACAAAGCGACACGACAAGCACTGTCGCGGAGAAAACAAGCGGCCTAGGTGGGGGCTTCATGTGGTGGTCTGGCATCAATGTCAGGCAACGCCATCGCAGGTTAATTGATCGCAAGGGCGCACTCTTTCGTGGGTCACGAATCCTGACACCCAGCGTAGATCCCTCCATTAAAGATGTCAATGTCCTCTTATCCACGGTAGCGGCCGACGCCGCGGCGACAAGCGAAACGGCTGCTGTTGTGCGCGCGACTCAGTCCATCGCTGACAAGTCATCATGGTAACGGCTCGCGTTGATGTCTCACCTCAATTAGAATTGGCGATGAATTCACTCGAAGTGGGGGCACCGGAAGAAAGGTCTGTGTCAATCTTGGCCGTTTCATTTGGTTGTTTCATGCAACGGAGCTCAGTGGTTCTGATCGGCATCGGTATACTCGTTGCAAGTTCTGTGGAAATGATGTCGACCAAGGCGGCAGAATCACAGCCGCGCGAGATCGGTTCTGACGTCGGCACAATTGAAGGCGTTGTGATCTATGAATCGGATCGCAAGCGACTGTGGAGATATCGTCGCTACTACGTGGCGGATCGCAAGAAAGGTCACCTGGCCGAGGCAGTTGTCAGCCTGTCGGAAGAATCGCTGGCTCTACGTCCCGCCAAAGGAAAGTCCCAGAGTTGGACGATCGATCAGAAGGACTATCGTTTCATCCCGGAAACGCTTGCGGTCCGAACCGGAGATCGGATCAAGTTCACCAACAGCGATCCACTACTGCACGACGTGACAACGCGCCAACGCCAAGGGCCCTCGGGCGAAGTCCTCAAACAGAACAGCTTTTCACTTCACCAACGGGAGGAGGTATTGCAGGTGTTTAGCGATGTTGGTGGAACTGAGTATCCGGTCACGTTAAACTGCAGATTCCACAGCGCGATGCGCGGTTGGGTTTACGTCTTCGATCATCCATTCTTTCAAGTGACCAAGAAGGAAGGTACGTTTCGTATCGAAGATATTCCTGCAGGGAAGTACCGACTGGTCATGGTGCATCCGGCGGGAAACTTGCGGTGGGACCAAGCGGTCGACGTCAAAGCTGGTGGAACGCATCGAGTTGAAATCCGCGTTTCACCAGACAATCTTCTTGCAACGGAAAAATAGATAGCATCTGGGAGCATCTGAAATGACATCGCCTTTGACGACCCGACGACAGGCCTTGCAGACAAGTGTGGCTGGAATTGCTGCAGTACTTGCTTCTCCAAGATTTGTATTTCCCGATCAAGACGAAGAGGAAGAACTGGTGCCGTTCCTCAACATGCCGCGAACGGGGCCAAATCGCTTGGATTGGGAAACTCTGACCGATTGGATTACACCGCAAGACCAAGTCTTCAGTGTCCAGCACAATGGCACCCCTGAAGTGAAGACCGAAGAGTTTACACTCGACATCGCTGGACTCGTCGAGCGGCCGAAGACTCTAACGATCGACGACATTCGTGGGCTCCCCAAGAGAGATCAGTTGATGACGCTCGAGTGTTCCGGTAACGGGGCAGGAAAGGGCTTCATGAATGCGATCTATAACAGTAAGTGGACCGGCACATCGTTGGTTTCACTATTGGACGAGTGTGGAATTCAAGAAGGTGCGAAAGAGATCGTCTTCATCGGCGCTGATCGCAAGGAAGAAACGCTGCGCAAAGGCACACAGCGGGAATTGTCCGTCGAGGTCCCCTTCGGCCGCAGTATGTCGATCGAAGATGTAAGGGCCAAGCAACCACTGCTGGCCTATCTGCGTAACGACGAACCGCTCGAACTCCGCAATGGCGCGCCGTTGCGGTTGATTGTTCCTGGGTGGTACGGGATCGCCAACGTGAAGTGGTTGACGAGAATCGAGGTGCGGGACACGCGCTACATGGGGCGATTCATGGCGCGAGACTATGTGACCGTGCGCGGTGAGAAGCGAGGCGGGGAAGTTGTCTTTGTAGAAACTTCGGTCAATAGGATGAATCTGAAGTCGATTGTGGCGCGTGTCACCCGCCGGGACACATCTGGGGGCTTGGTCCCCGCGAGAGCCTTTGGGGCCGTATGGAGCGATGGTACCGACCTTGCGAAGGTCGAAGTGAAAGTCGACGACGGTGATTGGAAGCAAGCCAAGTTCGATGATCGGCCACGCGCTCAGTTTTGCTGGACATTCTTTTCGATCGATCTCGGCAAACTCAAGCCTGGCAAGCACACCGTGGTGTCTCGAGCCATCGACGTGAATGGTCGCGAGCAGCCAAGCGCTGAAGACGACGAGATCGCATTGAAGAAGACATTCTGGGAAGCCTATCAGCAATGGCCTCGCGAGATCGAACTGGAGGCGTAGAACAGCTCGTCGTAATCGACCACGACCATAGGCCATGGCTTTGGCTTGCCCCGCAAAGCGGGGCGTTTGCATGAAACAACATGTTGTGGGTCTCCCGACCGGCCCACGTTTGCCACCCCGGCACGTTTGCCACCCCGGCACGGTCGCCACCCCGGCCCACGTTCACCACCCCGGCACGGTCGGGAGACCGTGCCACAACATCGGTGGATTTCTCACGCCACATGTTGTGGGCTGGTCTCCCGACCAGCCCACGTTCGGCGTTCATCCAGTTGGACGACGGCCTGGAGATCAGACAGGTTGAAACGTAGTTCTACCCAAATAGAATCGGTAGCATGGAGAACAGACAATGCCGTCGAAACGACTTGCCAATTCACAGTTGCTTGTGCTGTTGCTGGCGTGCGGTGTCGCCCTCTCGCAGATGGCAGAATCGGCTCGTGCCGAACAGCGTCACAACGTGCTGTTCATTGCGGTCGACGACCTACGTCCGGCGCTAGCGTGCTACGGTGATCGCCATGCAGTAACTCCAAACATCGATCGACTGGCAAGTCACGGTACCTTGTTCCATCGCGCGTATTGTCAGCAAGCCGTATGCAGTCCATCGCGGCTGTCGCTGATGACCGGTCGCCGCCCGGATACGAGTCGTGTCTGGGACCTGGCGACTCACTTTCGCGATGCCATGCCGGATGTAGTGACACTGCCACAGCACTTCAAGAATCACGGCTATCACACTCGCAGCATCGGCAAGATTTATCATGGCAGCGGAAGTCCTTCAAAAGACCCGCCGTCATGGTCCGTCGCTCCACAGTACGATTTCGTGCGCGATCCGACCGTTCGCTATGCGTTGCCTGAGAATCTAAACGGCAAGGGACTAAAGCGATCCGCAGCCGAGGCTGCCAATGTCCCTGATGAAACGTACATTGATGGGATCGTTTGTAACTCGGCGGTCGCCGCAATCGAAGAGCTACAAGCCGGCCAGCAGCTCTTCTTCCTGGCAGTCGGGTTTCGCAAACCGCATTTGCCATTCTGTGCTCCGCAGAAGTACTGGGATCTTTACGACCGGCAAACGAT
>JASLRF010000383.1 GCA_030744095.1 Pirellulaceae bacterium
AGAAGACCGTTCTGTTTACCGGTTGGAGTCAGGGTGATACGCACGGCGGCGTGAGCAATTTTCAATATGGGCTCGACAACTGGATCTGGGCCATGCAGGGCTACAATAATTCGAATCCGAGTGTGAAAGGCGAACAGCAGCAAAGTTTTCGACAGGGCTTTTTTCGGTTTCGACCGGATGGCTCGGAACTGGAATTTGTTCGCTCGACCAACAACAACACCTGGGGACTGGGCATTAGCGAGGAAGGGCTCGTTTTCGGATCCACCGCCAACAGAAACCCCAGCGTCTATATGCCGATCGCGAATCGCTATTACGAGCGTGTGCGAGGTTGGACGCCGTCGCTAACGCTGGGCACGATCGCCGACACGCATCTATTCAAGCCAGTCACGAAAAAAGTGCGGCAAGTCGATCAACATGGCGGCTACACGGCCGCGGCAGGTCACTCGCTCTACACAGCGCGGACATATCCACAGGAGTATTGGAATCGAACGGCGTTCGTCAATGGCCCAACGGGCCATCTGGTTGGCACCTTTGTGCTGAAATCCCGCGGCAGCGACTTTCATTCCACCAGCCCATTCAATCTGCTAGCCAGTGATGATCAGTGGACAGCACCGATCATGTCCGAGGTCGGGCCCGACGGCAACGTCTGGGTGATCGACTGGTACAACTACATCGTGCAGCACAATCCCACGCCAAGAGGATTCAAGACCGGCAAAGGTAACGCTTACGAAACCGACCTGCGGGACAAAAAGCACGGTCGAATCTATCGTGTTGTTTACGTTGGAGAGGACGCCCAGCGTGCCGCCACCGATGCACAAAACGTCAACCTCGTCAACGCAACGCCGAAACAACTTGTTGCGACTCTGAAGCATCCAACCATGTTGTGGCGAAAACACGCTCAACGCCTACTCGTTGAACGCGGAAGGTTGGATGTGTTACCTGCCCTGATTGAGTTGGCAAGCGAACCGTCGGTAGACGCGATTGGGTTGAACGTCGGCGCGATTCACGCCCTCTGGACCATGCATGGACTGGGCGCGTTCGACGGTTCATACCCAGAGGCGACAGCGGTTGCCACGACCGCCCTGCGGCACGCGTCTGCTGGCGTGAAGCGAAACGCTTTGCAGGTGCTGCCGCGTACAACCGCATCAACTGACGCCGTACTGTCAACTGGCATGTTGTCCAAGCCCGACGCGCAAGTTCGTCTTGCTGCCTTCCTGGCACTGTCAGATCTGCCGCCGACGCCGTCGTCAGGGGCGACAATCCTCTCGGCGATACAGCGACCTGCGAACGTCGGTGATCGTTGGATTCCCGATGCCGCCGTCAGTGCCGCTGCGGCGCACAGTGACGGTTTTCTGAGCGCTTTGGCGGAATCTGCCCGTGCTCCATCGAGCAACGTGCTAGAAGCGGCTCGCATTGTCGCCGAACATTATGCGCGAGGCGGACCTGTTGATTCAGTCGCCGCGATCGTCGCGCAATTATCTCAGGCAGATTCGACGATCGCCGACACAATCATCGGCGGATTGGCGCGGGGGTGGCCTGTCGGTACAGAGGCGAAACTGGACAAACAGGTCGAAGCTGATTTGGAACAAGTGCTGCCGCGGCTGTCGCCAGGCAGTCGAGGTTTGCTGGTCAAACTCGCTCGCGGTTGGGGTAGCACTCGATTCGAGAAGTACGCCCGCGAAGTAGCATCATCGTTGCTTCGCCAACTGGACGACGATACGCTTGCCCGGGAGGAGCGAATTGCTGCCGCTCGACAGCTGGTCGCGTTTCAACCGCTCGACAAGCAAGTTGTCGTCGAACTGCTCAATCGGCTATCGCCGCAAATGTCCCCCAAACTGGCTGTGGGCATTGTCACGGCGCTGCGATCCAGCGAATCGCCAGAAGCCGGTCATTTACTGGTGGGCCGCTTCCGCGGTCTCACACCTCAAACGCGCGTCGCCGGAATCAGCGTGCTGCTCAGCCGACCGCCTTCGACCGAGGCCTTTCTGGACGCCGTGGACCAGGGAAGGGTGAAACTTGCAGAACTTTCTCTGGACCAGAAACAGGCCCTTGCCGCACATCCAAACGCACAGGTCCGTCGGCGAGCACGGCAGCTGCTCAATCGTGGTAGAGCGTTGCCGAATCCAGATCGTCAAAAAGTCCTGGCACAGTTGTTGCCGATTACCAAAGAGACTGGCGATCCGGTCGCCGGCAAGGTCGTTTTCACAAAGCAATGTGCAAAGTGTCACATGCACAGTGGCGAAGGCAATCGGATCGGTCCTGACTTGACCGGAATGGCCGTTCATCCAAAGACCGAACTTCTCACACACATCATTGATCCCAGCAGTAACGTTGAAGGAAATTTTCGCGTCTATACGGTCGTGACTGCGGACGGCCTGGTTCTTAACGGGCTGTTGGCTTCGGAATCAAAGACCGCGATCGAGTTATTCGATGCGGAAGGTAAAAAGAAGGTTGTGTTGCGCGAAGACATCGACGAGCTGGTGGCTTCGCCCAAATCGCTCATGCCCGAAGGATTCGAAAAACAAGTGAAGCGAAAGGAAATCACTGATTTGTTGGAATTTCTCACAGAGCGCGGCAAGTTTCTTCCACTCGATCTGGCCAAAGCCGCCACGATCACCAGCGTGCGAGGCATGTTCATTAACAAACAGGCGAATGTCGAGCGGTTTATCTTCCCGAACTGGTCGCCGAGAGAGTTTAAGGGCGTTCCGTTTCATCTAACCGACCCACAAGACGGCAAAGTGGCTAACGTCGTTCTGCTGCACGGGCCCAACGGAGCAGTCAGCGCGAAAATGCCGAAGTCGGTTCGGTTGCCGTGTAATGGTCCGGCCAGAGCAATCCATCTACTTAGCGGCGTCAGCGGCTGGGGATTTCCATACAGTCGTGACGAGACGGTGTCGATGATCGTTCGTTTGCACTACTCCGACGGCGAATCGGAAGATCATGAATTGCTCAATGGTGTGCATTTTGCGGACTACATTCGCAAAGTCGATGTACCCGAATCGGAACTCGCCTTCATGCTTCGGAATCAACAGATGCGTTATCTTGCCGTGTACCCGAAACGCTTGGACGTGATTGAATACATTGAGTTGGTTAAAGGCCCGGATCGAACCGCACCCGTCGTCATGGCCATCACACTGGAGACGCGATGAAACTGGAACGTGTGAGATTTGTTCTGTGACAATCCAAGTCGAATGCTTACCGGTCTGCGTCTGAATCCACGATGTGCGCGTTCGGTGGAACGTATCTCGGATCCAACTCTACCCAGCTGGTCCGGTAAACTCGACACTCCCGGGTCGATCCACGCCAGAGACAACAGGGCCAGCAACCTGCATTGCCTCGCGGATGCCAAGCCCGAGTGGATCTGACCATTCAATGTTCTTCTCTGCGGAAGTTGGGGCGCCTTGAAACATCTGAATCGTCCGTGTCGGAAACGCGAATTGGACACCTAATCGCTCGGCCAGCTTCATGATATCGACGAGCAAGCGATGCCGTTCCCGCAATTCAACCGACCAGTCCGGACATTTAAAGAAGCAATACAGTAGAACGTCGAGCGCACTGGCGCTGAGATCGTTTAAATAGACATGGTAATAATCTTTGCGTGTGTACGGATGGCGTCGAATCAGCTCACGGATTCCCTCACAGAACGCATCGAGCTGTTCGGGTGTCGTGTCATATTGAAGTCCAAGTACGGTCTTGAAGCGTCGATACTGACGCCGCCCCAGATTGTCGACGGACGAAGTCGTGAAACGACTGTTCGGGATCGAGATGAGGGAATTGTAGAACGTCCGGACGCGCGTACTTCGAAAACCGACTGCCTCGACAGTCCCTTCCACCCCTTCCGCAACGATCCAGTCGCCGACCTCAAAAGGTCGATCGAGTAAGACGGTGAGCGATCCGAAGAGGTTACTTACGGCATCTTGTGAGGCAAACGCGAGAGCCATGCCACCGATACCGAGGAGCCCAGCCAAAAGCGTCGCAATCTGCGTGTCAATTACGTTGATGCAAATGACGATTCCGATGCAGGTTGCGGCAATCTTGAGCGACGTTGCCAGTAGCGGAACGAGCACATCGTCGAAACGAGTGGCCGTCGTCGACGCCCGGCGTGCTGCAATGCCGGCCGCGAGATCAATCAGATGGAAACTCGTCCATACTCCGGCGACCACCGCGAAGTACGTTAACCCGACAAGGAGGACCGACAGTAACTCTGCGGGGAGCCCGATCCATTTGGTGGCGGCGTACCAGGTTACGCCTTGCATGAACAACCCAATAGGTCGCCACATATTGGGGATGACCGGTGCTCGGTCGCGACGGAATAGGCGAAACCACACCTTCATTAGGATGTCGAGCGTCAGGCGTGTCAGTTGATCTGCCAACAGACCGAGCAAGACTATTGCAGCCAGAGAGATCCATTGGTAGCCAGGGAGCAGAAAATGTGTTTTCCGCATCTCAACTGGAAACTGATCGGCTAGCCAGATTGCAAAAGGAACTTCCGGCGCAGGTTCGTCTGCCTCGCTGATGCTCGGCGTTTCCACCTTCTGCCGTTCGAGCAATTCCTCGTGCAGTTTCTCAATCGCCAAGACAGTATTAGGAGTGAATCGCCAGAGACCATCGACGCTTCGAGCGATAACGATTTGCTC
>JASLRF010000384.1 GCA_030744095.1 Pirellulaceae bacterium
CCGTTTCTACCGGTTGCTTCCCACCTACTCGGCCTTCGCTTCGCGAGCCGCGGTCTTTCCCATTGCCTGCAATTCGTGTCACTTTCCTAAACTGAACGGCCAGTTGTGAGGAGCAATCCCTGTTCCGGGAGGGGCTGACCATCGGCACGAACTTTGGCTGGATCGGTTTCAGAGACCCCGCCGAAACGGGCATCGGCGCAAACATCGACGTCATATTGCCGACCAGACAAATCAGCAGGTAGGCTGAGACGAACTGAATCAACGTCGCCAAAAAATGCATGAGTTTCATGGGTAAGACAATTTGTATCACTACGACGATCACGAGCGCCATCATGGCGGCCAGCGGCGCAATCACCAGGTTCTTGCCAAGCAGAATATCACGCCGCGGGACGGGCATCAAAACGAACGCGCGAAATCCCCCCCGTTCGTTTCCAAATACGTTGATCATTAACTGCATCACGCCGAACAATGTCATGGCAATCGCGCCGACCGCTAAGAAAGGGTACCCGTCTTCTGGCATGTTACGCCCCGGCCCCAGGAAGATCATCGACCCAAAAATTACAACCATGATGATCGGCGTCATCAGGGCCATCTTGGCTTCTGGCGCGCGGAGCATGTTGCGGAGCCCGGCATACACCACAACTGACACCTGTTCCGAGCAACCCCATATGGTCTTTTCCAGGAATGGTGCCGTCAGGATTTTCGGACTGTCCTTCTTGGTAACTTGCCGCCCTTTGGTCGCCCTAACCTGTCCCGTATAGACCCGCATGGTGGCTCGATACGACCTCCACAAACTGACCATGCCCAACAGGGTCATGCCAAGCGATCCAAGTAGGCCCGGCCAAGGATTACCGGCAGCGGCAGCGCGAGCCCCATACGGCAGCCAACCCACGGGTACGACAAGGTTGACCATCGCAATGTTGTCGACGATCGCGCGAATGCGGCGAGTCTTCTCCTGCTTCTTGTCGTCAGCAATCTGCTCTTCCAATTCCTTCAGCCGCCGACCGTGCTCGACAGGATCGATCTCTCCAGCGGACAGTTTCTGTGCCAACTCGGTTTTCGCCGTGTTGTCTGTTCTGTTTCTTGTCTGCATTCGATTCCGCTGAAACGCCAGGTTGGCAAGGTTTGGCACCTGCGTCATCAGAATAAAGGCAGCCGTCACCACGGTGATGATCGTTCGTCGGCGACGCTTGTCCCGCATCAACGTCGCCATCCAGCCGCGAAACTGATAGGTCGGCGCGGAGACGAGTAGCACGAATCCCACCACCAGTGGAAACAGCAACAGCATCTCTGGACCGTGAGTCACGACCGACGCGATACTCAGTCCGATCATGGCGGGCAAAAACAAGATGATCGCGAAACTCACCAGGGAACTCAGGTAGTTCAGTAGGAATGCTCCCGTTGGCGAGATGGGAAAATGCAACATCTTGTCTAGCGAGAGAAACTCCGATCGCTGCAGTTCGGTGACCACGCCCATCGACCACAAGAACAGGAACGAGAGGATGATCAAGTCCCACATGAACATCATGTGGTCGGGTTCGGCCTTGGACAACGTCAAGCAGCCCACAATCAGTGCCACAAAAAACGCCAACACCGCCGAGACTAGCGCCCCTACGACCAGCGCCACCGTCAGCACGGCGTTGACCTTTCCCGCCCGCCGCCATTGGTTGTAGCTGAGCCGCCAGCGCAGCCAGAGAATAAGTGTCAAATGCTGCCAGTTCACGACGGATCGACCTCGACAGCTGGTGGTGATTCTGCCGGCGGATCGGCTTCCTGTTCGCCGACCGCCGCACCTTCCAACCAACTCAATCGCTGAGTCGCACCCTCGGTCGTGCCGACCTTCTCCAAGAATCGCTGCTCCAACGAACTGCCTTGGCGCAGCGCATCCAGCGAAGTCTGCTCGACCAACTTGCCGCCTGCGATTATGCCGACATGCGTACAAATGCGTTCCACGATTTCCAGCACGTGCGAAGTAATGAAGATGGTCGATCCGCGGGAAACGAAGTTCGCCAGCAACTCGCGAATCACGCGCGACGTCACCGCATCAACGCCTTCAAAAGGTTCGTCCAGGAAAAGCAGCTCGGGATTTGGCAAGAGTGCCGCAGCCAGGGCAAGTTTCTTTTTCATACCGTGCGAGTATTCGAATGTCAGTTTCTTGCCCACATCCTCCAGTCCCAAAATCGTCAATAGCTCCTCGATCCGCTGGCGAATCATCTCCTTGGGCAGCAGGAACATCCGACCGACGAACGTCAAGTATTCGTGCGCCGTCAGATTGTCGAACAACGCCAGATCCTCGGGCACGACACCGATCTGTTTTTTGATTTCGATTGCCTCCGTGTGATCCCAGGTGTTCTTTCCGAGCAACGAGACTTCGCCCGAACTAGGTGCCAAGATGCCGGTCAACATCTTGATCGTGGTCGACTTGCCGGCACCGTTGGGGCCAAGAAATCCGTACAACGTTCCTCGTTTGACTTTCAACTCTACATGGTCGACAGCGCAGAAGTCGTCGAAATAACGGGTCAAACCACGTGTCTCGATTGCCAGGTTCATAGGCTAGTTCTTTGTGCCAAAGGATCAGTGCTCGCATGATCAACAGACTCATTCTAACGACCGGCCCGGGCTCGCGAAACGCGGTGCTAGAGAGGGTCAAGTGAAACAACTCCGATTCGCGAGTTCAGTCCTCGCCTCAGCGCCAGCCGCTCCTCGCGGGTAAATTGCCGTTCTCCCACATAAAGAAACTCCCAAGCCACTGAGGCGTATCCAACCCACTCCGGTGTGGCAGTGCGAGTTTGACTTCGCGAGCCCTTGAGTTAAAATCCAACCGATCTTAACTGCCAGCCTCCCAGCCCCTTTGCCGCGGATTATCACGGCCATGAATCGCCCTTCTTTCCCCAGCGCAAATCGTTGGTCGGCGTCCGGATCGATGTACCGATGTTGCATCGTGATGTGCCTGATTGGCTTGTCATTACCAGCGGCTAGTTGCAAGCAGAATCAAATAAAGTCTCTACTGACCGCCGAGAATGAACCAGAGGCGACACCGCAAGAGAAGGCCGAACTGCAGGCCGCACCTGTCGTGCGTCCCACACCTCCCACGCCAGCTAGGTCGAGCGCGCCGGCGTCGGCGATCGATGTAGACCCGGGCAGCGGTCGTGATGTGACGATGGTCGCCGGCTTTCGGATGAGGCCGCCTGAGACGTTCAATGTCATTTTCGAGGAAGACGGAGAAGATTTTCGTTCCAGCTACGTGCAGTACCGCTGGGAACGTCTGTCGGGCGGTGCCTGGTTCATCGTGACATTTCTCAGCGGGATGGACTACGAGGGTTCTCGTGCACCAAAAATCCAAGACGAGCGAGTCGTACTACAGAGGATTCGGTCCGCCTTCGCCCGGATCGATGAGAAACATCAGTTACGCAGCAATGGTTCGCAAACTGAAACGCTAGCGGGTCTGAGGGCCGTACGAACCAACGTCGCCGGCAAAGTCAAAGGCGAAGATGCCATCGGGCACCTCTACCTACTATCCGCTGGCAAACACTGGGTGGAGATCGTTGCCTTGGCGACCGAATCCAATCGTAGTGTGTTGAAGATCTGCCGAGAGTCGGTCAACACGTTGTCGCGCGTTCCGGCAAAGAAGCGGTAGACTGCCCGATAGCGAATCGGTATCGAGCTGGGGGTCGAGCTGGTAGAATAGAGCATTCTGGCAGCGTTTCGATCGTCCTGCACTCCCTAGTCGTTGTCTCTGATGTTTTCCATTTTCGACATCACAATCACCTGTTTTGCATCCAGTTACGCGGTTTGTCTCGCACTGGAAGCCTCGCGGTTGTTGTTCCAGGCGCGGATCCGTCAACTGTTGGTCATCGGTATGGCAGTGGCAGGGCTGTTTGCCCATTCGATCTACTTGGTGGCGGCGTTGCGAGACCAGTTGGCCGCCGGCAACGTGGCACCTCTTTCCAATTGGCACGATTTTTGTTTGCTCGCGGCCTGGGTCCTGGTTGGTGCGTATCTGGGTTTGGCGCTGCGGCGTCCTCAAAACAACGTGGGGCTGTTTGTGCTGCCTCCGGTGTTGGGTTTAATCGGACTGGCAGTCCTTTTTCAGACGGTTCCGTCTTTCCCACGTAACGACGCCCTGTATGTCTGGCGGATGATTCACGGGCTGATGTTACTGGTCGGAACCGTGGCCGTGACGCTGGGCTTCACGACAGGCCTGATGTACCTGGTTCAGGCCTATCGATTGAAACACAAGTTGCTGCCCCGCCGCGGACTACGACTACCCAGCTTGGAATGGCTCCAGCGATTCAACGGCGAATCGCTTGTCGTCTCGACATGCTCATTGGCCATTGGCTTGGTTTCTGGGGTGGTTCTTAACTTGCTGCAACGATCGGCCGCAGCGGGTGTCGCGTGGACGGATCCTGTGGTTATTTCATCCGCCCTGTTGTTCACCTGGCTTGCCTGCATGACGACGTTTGAATCCGTTTACAAACCGGCACGACAAGGCCGCAAAGTCGCTTACCTGACCATGGCCAGTTTTCTCTTCCTGCTGTTGGCGCTGGGATTAGTCTTAACCGGCCAACATGCCAGCCAAACGTCCATCCAGAAGTCCATCTCCAAAACCGAATTAGAATCTCTTTCTCTCTCGACCGCCAGGCCGTTCTCGAATGATCCTGGTGCGGGAGGCGGATCGTGAAGTTGCAAGTCACTGGGTGTAGCCACCACAATTCGACCGTCGAAATGCGAGAGCGGTTGGCCTTCAGTCCGGCACAGTTGCGCGAAGCGCATGTTCGCCTGCGAGACCAGTTCCCGGACGCCGAGGCCGTACTGCTATCAACCTGCAATCGCGTCGAACTCTATTTTGCCGCACGGGAGGCAGCTCAGTGCCCGACTCATCACCAAGTCGTCGAGTTCCTAGCTGATTTCCACGGCTTGGAACCGGCTGGCTTCTTTGACGACTTGTTCGAACGAACCGGCGAAGATGCCGTCCGCCATCTGTTTACCGTCGCAGCCAGTTTGGACAGCATGGTCGTAGGCGAAGCTCAGATTCTGCCACAAGTGAAGACTGCGTACGATCAAGCCACCTCTGGCGATAGCACCGGCCCGCTGACGCACGCCGCATTTCAAGCTGCCATTCGAGTGGCCCGCAGGATTGCCCGTGATACGTCGATCAACCAGCGCCGTGTCAGCATTCCCAGCATCGCAGTCGCCGATTTCGCCAAAGGTTTCTTTGAACGCTTCGACGACAAAAAGGTACTGGTCATTGGTGCCGGAGAGATGGCAGAAGAAACACTCCGCTATTTGATTGACGAGGGTATCAGCGACATTACCATCGTCAATCGCAGTCGCGAGCGGGCCGATCTACTGGCCGATAATGTGGCTGGCTGCGTTTGCCCCTGGGAACAGCTCGAGGACCAATTGAAAGACGCGGACCTCGTCGTCAGTACGACCGGGGCCGCCGTGCCTATTGTTGATGAAATCCGCTTCAAGCCGATCCATCTTGGTCGATCAAAGAGGCCATTGTTCGTCCTCGATTTGGCCGTCCCGCGCGACTTTGCCCCGGAAGTTGGTGACTACTCCGATGTCTACCTGTATTCGATCGACGATCTCAGCAAAACCTGCGAGGCCAATAAGCTAAAACGCAAGAAGGAATGGCCCAAAGCCGAGCGGATTATCGAAGAGGAAACCGCTCAATTCATGGCGGAGTTGAATCACCGGGCAACCGGCCCCGTCATCAGACGATTGCGGGCTAAAGCAGATGAAATTAAGAATGACGAGCTGAATCGGTTGTTGAACAAGCTAGCAGGACTCGACGACCGCAGCCGCCAGGATATTGAACAGGCCTTCAATCGGCTCGTGAACAAAGTCCTGCACCCGCCACTAGAGTCCTTGCGCGTCGAAGCCCAACGAGGTTCTCCGCACGGACTACTGGAAGCGCTCAAGCGACTCTTCCAGATCAAAGACTGAAGGTCTTTCGACCAATCGACGGCGATTCTTGCTGAGATCGACAACGTCGTTTACCAGTCTTCTTCGTCGTCGTCGTCATCGTCGCTCCACTCGTCGTCGTCATCGTCGTCATCGTCGTCATC
>JASLRF010000385.1 GCA_030744095.1 Pirellulaceae bacterium
AATCAACCTCGCTTACAGTCGCATCGCCAATTGGGATGACGTTGAAGCTCAGATTAGTCGCTAACGTCACGGGGCTCTCTTGCGTTGCCAGATTGCCGAGAACAGGCGATTCGTGCAGATCGCCCTCTCCCGGCCGCTACCGCGTCCGACCGCTCCCGCAGGGCCCAAGGGAAAGATGCATGGGGTGAAGACCGCCGCAAATCAACAGCTCAACAGCGATACGATCTCCAATCGCAAGAGGTCGGACTCGGTCGTGTCCCGTCAACTCTCCTCATTCGGGGATCTTCGACGAGGAGGTCTCTGGATTGGTTGTCCGGTCCAAGGCCGTATGCCGTTGACGCAATCCACTGGCCGCCAGATCAGAAACGGAAAGCCGAAGATCGTCTTCATGTTTTTCTAGCTGCCGGTTGATTCGACCGATTAACTTTGTCTGCCGGTCGGCGATTTCATCCTGCAAGACGTCGTGCAGTTCTTCGCCGAATTCGCGCACCAGTGGTCCATGCAGGTCACTGATGCGGATCAGATGAAAGTCAACCAATGTCAGTTCAGCGCTGACAACGCGGGGCTCAAGCAGCACATCCGGCGGAGACTTGGACAGATCCAGCCGCAGCGACATTTCGCAGTGTGCCCGCAAGTGGACCCGCGCATCGGCCTCGGCACTGATGCTCAGCAATTGCACATCCCGAACGTATTCAGAAAGGCGGCCCCAGGCCCCTAATCGAGCGTCGATCACGACGTCAAAGGCCGCCTTTCCTTCAGGGGTGGCAGCCATTTTCTCGATCTGAATGTCGAACTCTTGAACCGGATCGATTAACCAAGCCCGGTAGCGTTTCCACGTACCGTGGTTGGCGTCTTTCCACCGACGTTTCGTTTTGACGCGGAGACCATCCAGCGAAATGTGCAGACCGTCCCACACCCGTTTCGTACCGCCCCAATGCTTGGTGTTTTCGTAATCGGCAGGCAAGTTCTTGAGGACCAGCGTGCGCAAGAGCCGCTGTGTTCCCGTTGTGGCTGCCGGTGGAGTTGTGGCTGCCGGTGGATCAGCCTGCCCGCCATCTGAGTTCGCGGTTTCGGCATCAGAAGAATTGGCCACGGTCGCTTCGGGCCGGCCAACCTGGTCGGCCTGTCCAAGGGCTGGGGCACAACAGGTCGATAGCAAAATCGCGAACTTCCAAAGTCTGTGCATCGACAAACTCCTGAGACGGTTTGTGATCGCTTCTCGAGAGCAATCCAGACGTGCAATCGGCTCGGCAATGGCTGAGCCGGGACTGCTTTTATCATTCGTCGGTCGATTTGACCGTTCAAGTGGACGCGCATACGATTGTGTGAAGCCCATTGGACTCGGTGCAAGACGCACCCTCGCGCCAGGACGCGCGACCCGAAAATATCATTTTTCTGGAAAACTCTCGCCACTCAGGGCAACGCAACCTGCAATCAACGGTTGTTCCAATGACACCGGTGATTCATGAGACGAATGTACCGTCTTTTTTTGACTGCACCCAAATCGTGACTTATATTTTTGGGCCGCTAGTTCCGTGTTGTTTCGGTACGCCGATTCGATGCTGAGTTTCGCATTTGCGAATGGATTACCAGCGGCTCCGCTCCCACCGCTCCAGATGGAACGCACCATGCGAATTAGGATTCTCTCGCTCCTCCCGGCACTGATATTGACACTGGCTTGGGTTGGTTCCGCTTCGGACTTGCACGCCCAAGAACGGGTACTCATTGCCCAAGAATCCGTCGTCGACCTGGCCGAGCTTGAGCGGGTGATCGCCGCCGGCGATCTGTTCGAGCGAGAACAGCGGTGGGGCGAAGCCCTGATGCATTACGAGCAAGCGGTCCGGAAGTATCCCGATCGTCATGAACTAGGCCAGCGACTGCTTACAGCGCGAATGTACTACGATGTCGGGCGGCGATACCACGACGAAAGTTTTGCCGCAACCGTAGATCGGCTCGAAGAATCCAAGGCGTTGGAATTGTATGGCGAGATCTTGCTCAAGATTCACTCTCACTACGTGGACGAGCCCGATTGGACGCAGATCGTGCGCCGTGGTGGTCGGGCGATGGAAGTTGCCTTGAATGAGCCGAGTTTTCTAGAGCATCATCGACTCACGATGAATCGGAGTCCGATCAGCAGCCGGCGTCAGATCAACAAAGATGCCGAACAGGAAGCAGCCACTGACGGATGTCTGGCCGGATTTACCAACGAAGTGCGGCGAATGCGAACCATCAATTCGCGACATGATGCGCGGGAGATGGTCAAGTACTTTGCTCAAGTAGGCCATCAGCAATTGGGGATTACACCTGCCAGCATCGTGCTGGAATTCGCCAGCGCGGCAACGGGAACGTTGGATAATTACTCGGGCTTTCTGACGGCCGATCAACTGAGTGATGTGATGTCGCAGATCGAAGGCAACTTCGTCGGATTAGGCGTCGAGTTGAAGGCGGAAGACGACGCGCTGTTGATTGTCAACGTGATTCCAGGTGGTCCGGCGGAGCGGGCTGGCTTGGGTGTTGGCGAGCACATCACCGCCGTCGAGGGGGTTTCGACGACGCAGGTTTCCCTGGATGCGGCCGCTGATATGCTAAAGGGAGTCGAAGGCAGTACGGTCAGGTTGACGGTCCAATCACGTCAGGGACGGCCGCGGGAATTGCAATTGCGGCGGCAACGTGTCGAAGTACCCAGCATCGAGGACTCGAGGATCGTTGATCGTCAATACGGGATTGCCTACATGCGGCTATCCAGTTTCCAAAAGACAACCGGAAAGGACTTTGAGGTGGCGCTGTGGGATCTGCATCGGCAAGGAATGCGGAGCATCATCGTTGATGTGCGAGGCAATCCCGGCGGGCTCCTGTCCGCCTCTGTCGAAGTGGCGGACAAGTTCGTCTCTAAAGGCTCGATTGTCCGCACGGTTGGTCGAAGTTCGGCCGAAAACCGCGATTATCGAGCTCACGCCGTCGGCACTTGGCGAATGCCACTGATCGTATTGATCGATGGTGACTCGGCAAGCGCCAGCGAGATCTTTGCTGGTGCGATTCGCGATCATCGTCGGGGGACGTTAATCGGCAAGCGGAGCTACGGCAAGGGAAGTGTCCAGGGCATTTTCCCCTTGGACGTAACCAACGCGGGAGTCCGTTTGACCACGGCCAAATTCTATTCGCCAAGCGGGCACCCGATTGCGAATCGCGGCGTGCATCCAGACATCATTGTGCAATCGACTGCGAAACCTGTTGGCCAGCACAACCCCGGCGGCAGTCGTCCGGGTGGTGAAGATGCCGTGCTCAATGCGGGGCTCCAAGTCGCTCGACGCCAGCTTACTCAACGTTAAGGGCCCGCGGCCCTGCCTCGGACCGATGCGAGCGTACCAGTCGCCTGCCTTTCAGTCTCAGATAAGTACCGCCACTTGACGGTCGACCACCAGCCCACGCTTGTGCGGAGAAGAATCACGCAAAGGCGCAGAGGCGCAAAGAAGAGAACAACCGATGAAACAATGTGCTTTGCGCCTTCGCGCCTTTGCGTGAGACCCTCTTTCAGATCTATTCTTGCACCCAATTGATCACGCGCGAGATTCCGTCCTTCATCAGTTCTTCGCCAAAGTTGATCAGCAACCCCAGTCGTGCGGAGAAGAATCACGCAAAGGCGCAGAGGCGCAAAGAAGAGAACAACCGATGAAACAATGTGCTTTGCGCCTTCGCGCCTTTGCGTGAGACCCTCTTTCAGATCTATTCTTGCAGCCATTGATCACGCGCGAGATGCCGTCTCTTATCAGTTCTTCGCCAAAGTTGATCAGCAACACCAAATACGGGCACGATCCCTATTTAGCTGCGGCATTGCC
>JASLRF010000386.1 GCA_030744095.1 Pirellulaceae bacterium
TCAACTGCCTCGATGGTGAGTTAAACAACCGTTCGTAGAATTGCATTGTTCCTGGGGAGGCAATTCTTGGCAATTAACGCTCGCTTTGCAACCAGATGCGGGGGACGCCGGGCTGTCGAACTTGCCACCACCAGCGAGATACGAGATCCGTGACACGCGACCGCAGCGGCAACACGTGATTCATCGCGAAATCAGCGGAGAGCACCCACAACTCTGGATTTACAGCTTCGCCCAAACGCCCGAGTTTGACATTGCCGAATTGCCGAACAGCTTCGTGACGGGTACACTGCCACTTCGTGCGAAATTGTCGCCAGAGGAGTATTGGACGATTCCAGCAGGATTCAGGGAAGCCCGGAAAGTGAGCCGTCGATGGCCGATGCTGCCAAATTGAAGTTTGGGGACCAGGAACTTGACCTTCCGTTGATCGTCGGGTCGGAGAACGAACAGGCAATCGATATTTCGCGATTGCGGGCCGAGACCGGCTTGATCACGCTCGACGATGGATTTGTGAATACCGGTTCCACAACCAGCGACATCACCTATTTGGATGGTGAGCAGGGAATCCTTCGCTATCGAGGCTACTCGATTGAAGACCTTGCCCAGCACGATTTTGTCGAAGTCTCCTATTTGTTGATTCATGGCGAGTTGCCGACTGAACAGCAATTGCATGAATTCCGGATGTCGATTCGTCGCCACACGATGCTGCACGAGGACATGCGGTCGTTCTACAACGGTTTTCCTCGCGACGCACATCCGATGGCCATCTTATCTTCGGTCGTCGGTGGATTGTCCACGTTCTATCAAGACTCGTTGGACCCGATGGACGAAGAGCAGGCGATGGTTTGCATCCACCGTCTCTTTGCTAAGCTGCCTACAATCGCCGCATACAGTTACAAGAAATCGATTGGCCAGCCATTCATCTATCCACAAAACGATCTTACGTATTGCGAGAATTTCCTGCAGATGATGTTTGCGGTTCCCAGCGAACCGTACGAGATCGACGCCGATGCTGTGGCGGCATTGAACATGTTGCTAATCGTACACGCGGATCACGAACAGAACTGCAGTACCAGCACGGTACGAATGGTCGGTTCGGCGAACTCCAACCTGTTTGCATCGATTGCCGCCGGCATATGCGCGCTGTGGGGACCGTTGCACGGCGGTGCCAATGAAGCCTGCGTGAATATGCTCGAAAACATCATTGCCGACGGTGGCAACGTCAAGAAGTTTGTCGATATGGCGAAGGACAAGACGAGCGGTTTTCGCTTGATGGGCTTCGGACACCGGGTCTACAAGAACTACGACCCTCGCGCCAAGATCATCAAGACGGCCTGTGACAAGCTGTTGGCAAAAATGGATCTGGCGGATCCGTTGTTTGACGTCGCACAGCAGCTGGAAGAAGTGGCGTTGAGCGATCCGTACTTCGTCGAACGAAAGCTATATCCGAACGTCGATTTTTACTCGGGTGTTATCTATCGCGCGCTTGGCATTCCGCAGCAGATGTTCACGGTGTTATTTGCGATGGGACGCCTGCCTGGGTGGATTGCCCATTGGACCGAAATGCACCGTTCAGCGAGCAAACGCATTTGTCGGCCACGGCAGGTTTATACGGGCAACAATGTCCGCGAGTTTGTTGACATCAAAGACCGTTGACGGCGACCCACTCGAGGTCGTTTGCCGCTTCACGTTGGTCATTTTGGAAGTGACGCCGCGCACGAGTTGAGGGCACGAGTGTCCTCCGTCTGCTCCCCAACTGCGTGAGCGAAATTGCCGCAGTCGCGCAAGTCGGTGGAATCGTCATAACCTACCAAGCTCGGAACTCCTCCAAAACGCGCCCGTCTTCGCAGTCTCCGCGGTTCGCCTATAGCGGTTCTATGCAATGCGCCGATAGTACATTTTGACTATCAAGCGGCTGTTGCGCGCGATCGTAGTCGACGGAAACGACAAACGCGATCAAAGGAAAATAAGGATGGTGATTTCACCTGCCATACGGTGTCTCAAAACCGTTAGCCTCGGAATCGTGATTTCGGTTAGTGGATTGGCCGCATCCCCCGTGGCTGCGCAGTCGGTCAACTGGTCGAATGAGATTATTGAATTACAGCCTGCCAGGTCGGCCGGTGCGCGCCCCGTCGCGGTCGCTGTAACGCTCGACCCAGCAGGTCGACGACTGGCGATTGCCGGTGACGATCATGCGATCCGCGTTTGGCACCTTGCCGATCAACGAGTGATTCAGCGACTGGTCGGACATACAGACTGGGTGCGTTCGCTTTGTTTCTCGTCTGACGGAGGCCAACTCGCCTCGGCCGGCAACGATGGGCGAGTGCTACTCTGGAGCGACGAAACATCCCAACCGCTTCGGGAACTCATGCATGGCGACGGAGCACTCAGTGCGGTTGCCTTTCGACCCGGCACGTCGCAGTTGGCGTGCGTTGGATTCAACGAGCCGTTGCGGTTCTTCGACACGCGTACGGGCGAGCGGTTGCTCGAATTGCAGTGCCCGTGCAACGACATGCGCGCGATTGCCTTTTCGCCAACGGCAAATCTCATGGCCGGTGGTGGACGCAATGGCAAGATTCGAATTTGGGAGCCTGCGTCCGGCGAGATTCGAGACGAAACGCCAGCACACCGCCTGCGGATCCGCGA